>JBAYTV010000237.1:0-3654 GCA_041675405.1 Sideroxydans sp.
GACATCTTCCAGCAAGCACAAGCCTTTATGGGCACCGTGATGCCGGACCACGTCGATCGCATCAAGCGTTATCACGACGATGTGCCATTGTTCTCCCGCTTCCAGATCGAACATCAGATCGAATCCGCACATGCGCGTCAGGTGAACCTGCCTTCCGGCGGAGCCATCGTGATCGACCATACCGAAGCGTTGACCGCCATCGACATCAACTCCGCACGCTCCACACGCGGCAGCGACATCGAGACCACTGCGCTCAACACCAACTTAGAAGCGGCTGACGAGATCGCCCGCCAATTGCGTCTTCGTGACTTGGGTGGCCTCATCGTCATCGACTTCATCGACATGGAAGCGACCAAGAACCAACGCGCCGTGGAAGACCGCCTGCGCGATGCCTTGCACTTCGACCGTGCACGCATCCAGACTGCGAAGATCTCCCGCTTCGGCTTGTTGGAGCTATCGCGTCAACGCTTGGCACCTAGCTTGGAAGAAGGTAACCACACGACTTGCCCACGCTGTAACGGCATCGGTCATATCCGTGGCACAGAGTCTTCTGCGTTGAACATCCTGCGCATCATCCAAGAAGAAGCGATGAAGGACAGCAGCGCCGCTATCCACGCACAAGTGCCGGTAGATGTCGCCACCTTCCTGTTGAACGAGAAACGTTCCGACATCCATCGCATCGAGCAACGTTTCAAGGTCAGCGTCGTACTCATCCCGAATCCGCACATGGAGACACCGCATTACACGGTGAATCGTTTGCGCATGGATGACATCACTGCCGACCATCTGCAAGCCAGCTACAAGATGGTAGAGAAGCCGGAAGAGACCAAAGCCATTACTGCCGCTGCCGCACAAGAAGCTGCCAAGACAGCACCACGTGCGCAAGCTGCCGTGCGTGGGATCACCCCGGCACAACCCGCTCCCAAACACGAAGTAAAGGAAGAGAAGAAGACTTCCCTCATCGGCAGTTTGGTCGGCTGGCTGAAATCATTGGGTGGCGACAGCGAACCAGAGAAGGCTGCCGCACCTGCCAAGAGCAGCCGTGGCAACCAGGGGCGTGATCGCGGCAATCGCGGTGAACGCAGCGAGGGCGGCAACCGCCAACGTCGTGAACGTGGCGAAGGCAACAAAAAGCCGCGTGATCGTGACGAGGCTCCTAAGGCAGATAACGCCAACAAGGAACAAGCACCTCAAAATCGTAACGAGCGCCCACCACGTCCTCCGCGTGAACCCCGCGAGCCACGTGAACCTAAGCCTGTTCTGGAAACCAGCAAGCCTGTCCTGAGCAAGGTCGAAGGGCCGATAGTTGCAGGCGAGCAAGGTGAAGAAGGCAATCGCGAAGGTAGTGGTCGTAAGCGCGGCCGTCGCGGTGGCCGTCGCGAGCGTGAGCGTCGTGACCCAAATGTTGCAGCAACCGGCGAGAATGCCAACGTAGAAGCATTCGTCGCGAATGATGTCGTTGTTGCGGAAGCACCACGCAACAACGCACCAGTTCAAACGAAACCAAGCGAGTACGTGGCATATCCAGATTCGATGAAGCGCCTGACGCCGACCGAAGTGGTTTGCTACCCGACGAACGCTGCACCTGCGGCAAAGACAGTGGCACCTGCAGTCCAAGCCGCCGCTCCCGCCCCTGTCCAAGTGGACCTGAGCAGTGCCGGCTTGACCATGATCGAGACGGACCCCAATAAGGCCGCATCAGTTGTGGTTTCTACTCCAGCATCGCAGGATCGTGCGCCGCGTCGTCGCTCACGTCCACGTGAGATCTATACCGCAGATAGCAACGAACCACTGATCTTGGTAGAGACTCAACCGAAGTGATCCTTGGGCAAGTATCAATAAAAAACGCACGGCATGCCGTGCGTTTTTTATTGCTCTGATGGAATGATCAACTCAAAAGAACCAATAGCAATCCAAGCGCCGCAGGGACTGCTTGAATGAATAGTATCTTGCGGCCCACGGTGATTGCACCATATAACCCTGCGACGATAACGCAGCCCAAGCAGAACAGCTTGATACTGGTTCCTGCATCTCCCAAGCTCAGCCCCCACACCAATCCCGCCGCGAGGAATCCGTTATACAGACCTTGATTCGCCGCTAGCACCTTGGTCACTTGTGCCTTCTCCGGCGTCATGCGGAAGGTCTTCAAACCAAGTGGTTTGTCCCATAAGAACATCTCCAACACGAGAAAATAAATGTGTAGCAACGCAACGAATGCGACGATGACGTTCGCGATGAGTGCCATGCCGCCCTCCATTCAAAGAGTTCGATGCCTGATGTGAAGCAATAAACCATTCGCCGCATCTTCCACCATATCCAATACCTTCTCAAAACCGTCGGCGCCTCCATAGAAGGGATCCGGTACTTCACGGTCGGTATGACGCTCAGCGAATTCTAAGAACAAACCCAAGTGACTTTTTACATCACGTGGACGTAGCCGCTGCAAGATAGAAAGATTCGCCTCATCCATCGCCAGCACGTAATCGAAGCGACCAAAGTCTATTGCCTCCACCTGCCGACCACGCAAAGCACTCATGTCATAACCACGTTGCAACGCTGCCCTTTGCGTGCGCCCATCTGGAGCATCGCCGATGTGGTAATCGTGCGTACCCGCCGAATCGATGCGGATCGAGTTAGTCAATCCGGCCTTATGCACGTAATTCCGAAACACCGCCTCGGCGGTCGGCGAACGGCAGATATTGCCCATGCAAACGAATAGCACTTTTACCATTGGTGAAACACTCCTAACTAATTGTTTTATATGAATTGTGAACTTTATATGACTTTTTATAACTTTTGTTTTACACTTCTAAGTGTATCCAATAGTGTATCCATAAAGCCATGAACGAGACAGATATCAAAGCATTAAAACAACGCGAATCCGATTATATGGTGGGTTGTGGTGATTCGCTTTGGATACGAATCCGCACCACTGGCAAAAAAACTTTCATTGTGCGACGCAAGCTAGGGGGTAAGACAAAAATCATCACCCTGGGTGATTGGCCCACACTGTCACTCAAGGATGCGGCGAAACTTACCGCCACAGCAAAAACTCCAAGCGATGCAACCATGAACAACCTGGTTGACGAATACATCAAGACCGTCATCAATAAACATGTAAAGCCAAAGCAGTTCACACACTACGGAGAGCGGATAAAAAAGGCCGTTGGGAATATTCGAGTTTCCGAGGTTGAAACAAAGCGCCTTGCCGAGTTGGTTACCGAGCACAGATCAACGCCTAGATCCGCAGATGCATTGCGCTCACACCTAAGGGCAATGTTTTCCCTGGCGAAAGAATTGGGCTGGTGCAAAGACAACCCCGCTGCCGATATAGGCGCGCGTGTCACTGGGTACAAATACGAACCGCGCGAACGAGTATTGACGCATGACGAGATCAAGAAATTATGGGCAATGGAGGGCAACAACGCAGCCCTGCTGCGTTTTCTGCTGCTCACCGGCCTTAGGATATCGGAAGGTCAAACTGGAAGCGCTGACGGGGATTTCTGGCGTTTGGCAAAGACAAAGAACGGAAAGCCTCACTGGGTATATTTGACCAAAACAGCGAGAGCTCAACTGACCGAACCATTTACGGTATCCACAACCGCCGTCCAGGCATGGATCAAGCGCAAGCTAAAGAACAGTGCAGACGCCTAC
>JBAYTV010000238.1:0-3654 GCA_041675405.1 Sideroxydans sp.
CCTGCGCCGAGTTCTTTTGATTACGCTCGTACTCCAATATACCGAGTGCAAGATCAAGGATGCGTGCTTGCTCTGACGCATCAGCACCCAATTCTGAAGTGGGCAGCTGCATGCCATGCGCCAGCGTGACTGCCTGTGCACGGAGGCGGGTTGGGGCATGATTCACATTGGCCATCAAGGTGCTGTACTGCGAGGGACGATAGTGCTTCTTCGTCACCAATCCTGCATCTCGCATCACCTTCACGGTATCCAACGGGGCGATCCATGGCTTTGCAGATGACACCAGATCCAACTCTGGTCGCCCAGCCTCCAAGGTCGCCAACAACATCAACGCGCAGTTGTCATCGAAGAAATAATAATCGGCATAGGTGAAGCTCTGCTGCCAGATGAAGGCATGCATCTTGTCGATCTCTTCAGGGCTGAAGTCGGTCTGGTATTCCCACAGGTCACGGTTCTCCAGATCAGCATATTCACGCACCTTCATGAAATAGGGAACGGAGACGAAGCTCCCCGGAAAACCGCCCATCAAGCTATTGGCCAAGAACATCGGACCGAAGTCGCCATCACTGTTCACCGTGTACCCCACTGTCGTGTCATTGAGGCGATTGAATTCACCTGTCTTCGCGCTATCGAAACGCATGAAGATGTGGCCGTACATCGATGCCGGGCTATTGAGATAGATGGAAGCGAACACCATCGAGACGTGATCGCGCGCAAGGCTGGATTTCCAACGCTCGAAGCCAACACAACGCGGCGCGGGATAGTCGAATCCCAACGCTTCCATGCTGCGATTCAGATATTGATAGCGTGCCACCCAGCGGCACTGCTTGGGCTGCCCACTTTGTACAGCCATGTCTGCGTCGAAGGCCGCACGGATGGTCGCTTCCAATTCGGCTTGCGGGTCGCGTTTCCCCTCTTTTGCAAGAAAGAAGCTGGGGTCATCCACGCGGCTTTTCACGCCACCCAGCGTAGGGTGGTATTGATTGATCTTGTGCCACTCGGCACTTTGACTTAGTTGCGCCTGATCAGCCAGCCGCAACATAGTGTCGATCTGTGCTTGCTGTGCTACGGGTTCTTGCGCGTGACAAGTCACCACGAACAAGCTCAACGCTGTCGCCAAAAACACATCCGGGATATAAGAGCAGGTGCGCATTTACTTTATGAATCCCCAACAAAAAGCCGAGGTGTTTAGCCTCGGCTTTTTTGATACCACAAGCGATCTTAGGAAACGAACGCTTGGAGAGTCTGAGTCACAGCGGCTTCGATCTCAGCAGTGGTTGAACCGCTGAAGATAGAAGCTTGGTTGGCCTTCAGCGCGCTGGTCGCAGCTGCGCGATCAGATTCCTTCACGCCGTACATATCGACCAATGCTGCCAGATGCTCACCTTGACCTTGTGCGGTCTCAACAGCCAATTGTTGTTTGTTGAAATCGATGAAAGTCGCGATCTTGCCCTTGATGGAAGTAGATTCTGGGCAGTTCAGGATACCCATCGTCATCGAGATCGTGCCGGACAGATAACCGTTGGTCGTAGCAGCCATCAGGCTGTAAACCAGACCAGACTTATCCTTGAATATCATCGTACCTACACCGCAACCCGCTGCATCTTGAGTTGTCGATGCATTCGCACCCATAGCAGCCACGGACAAAGACAAAGCCAAAAGCGTTTTCTTCATTGCAGATTTCATATGAATCCCCCTTAGAGAGTTAATGGACTTGCGAACAATGCCTTTTCAAACGGCGATTCCATAGTAGCAAAACGGTTATAGAAAAATCAACGTGAATTAAGGCCTATATATTTTTTCAGCTTGACACGCTTATCCTTGAAGCATACGCAAGCCCCACGCCACGCCGAATCCATTCACCTCGCTCGCCACTGCACCCAGCCCGCCTTCACAGCGACTGGCCGACAGATCGACATGTAACCACGGTGTATCTTTCTCTACGAAACGTTTTAGGAAACGAGTCGCCAAGATGTGGTCGGCATCGCCGTCCAATGTGCATTGCTTGATGTCTGCCACTTTGGAATCCAGCGCGGGTTCGTAATCCTCATCCTGCGGAAAGGCGCACAGGCGTTCACCCACTTGCTTGCTAGTACTCACCGCACGCTGTGCCAATTCGTCTGTCGTCGCGAACACCCCGCTGTAGCGCGCCCCCAAGGCCATCGCCATGCTGCCGGTGAGCGTGGCGAAGTCGATCATCAGGTCGGGCTTGGCGCGTGACGCCAGTGTCAAGGTATCCGCCAACACCATGCGCCCTTCGGCATCGGTATGCATCACTTCGATGTGAGTGCCATTCAACGCCTTCACGATGTCGTTCTGCTTGTAGGCTTTGGGGCTGATGTGGTTCTGCGCCAGCGCCAACCAGCAGTCGATGTTCACAGCTAGCTTCTGTTGCGAGGCCGCCAACAGGATGCCCAGACTCACCGCCGAGCCGTTCATATCCTCATGCATGTTGAGCATGTAGCGCGACGGTTTCAGATTGTGGCCGCCCGTATCGAAGCAGATACCTTTGCCCACCAGCGCGACGGTCTGTTTCGCTTTGGGGTGTTTGTACGTGAGATGGACGATGGCGGCATCTTCATCGTGGCTGCCCTGCGCCACGGCTACGAATGCCCCCGCGCCCATCTTGCGCAGCGCCTTCATATCGAACTCTTCGTGCTTCCACTTGTTCTCTTGCGCCAACTTCTTCACGCGTTGGCGGTATGCGCCCGGCGTCAATTCGTTGGGCGGCAACACCGTCAATTCGCGGCACAACAAGTTACCTGCGGCTTGGGCTTTCAAAGCCGTAAACACATCCCCTCCCCCATGCAGGGGGAGGGTTAGGGTGGGGGTAGAAGCTTTGCTGCTCACAGAGCCCACACTCATCCTAGCCTTCCCCATGCTAGGGGGAAGGGACTGTGAAAGGCCATACAGCGCGATCTTCTGTAGCGCCTTACGTTCGTCTTTCTTTTTGCTCACCGGTAGTAATGCGCCATTCACCCAAGCGCCGTACACAGCAAGCTCTGCCGCACGCTGTGCGTTCGTGCCAGACACGACGATACTCAGCTCTTTGGGTTGCTCTTCCAATAAAGGCTGCATCGCCTTGCGCACCTGCGTCTGTGACGCGAAGGTATCTTTGTCGAAATCCAGCATCACCCACGACACCAAGCAACCATTCGCCACATTCGCGGTGACAAAAGATTTGGCGAACTCCTCCACTTTCATGTCGCGCCGCTTGAGTGTCGCGGCTAACAGATCTCCGTATACGATGTCCTTTGAAAGTGTTTTTGCCTTGGGCAACAGAACTAGCAGATGCGTGGCTGTCAAGCTCTTGGGCAGGGCGGGAAATAGGGTCAGTTGTGCTAGCATTGCGGCCTCGATAAATGATGTGTTTTGTCATTATCCCGTAAAAAAACCATTTGCCACAGAGATCACAGAGATCACAGAGAACCCCCAGCGCTTTACCACTCTCTCTGTGTCCTCTGTGTTCTCTGTGGCTTGAATTGAATTTACTCAAGTTCTCATGCGCCAATACCTCAATCTGATGCAACACGTGCTCGACCACGGCACCTTCAAATCCGACCGCACCGGCACCGGCACGACAAGCGTGTTCGGCTACCAGATGCGCTTTGATCTCTCTAAAGGATTCCCGCTGGTCACCACCAAGAAGTGCCA
>JBAYTV010000239.1:0-3649 GCA_041675405.1 Sideroxydans sp.
AACCATTTGCGCGCCGCTCTTGTTTCTTAACAAAATCATGTACGGCTTGCGCGCCTTCGCCCTCTTCTGCCAAAACATCAACCAAGCCGATCTCGTGAAGTTCTTGAGCAGAATAAATCTTCCCACTCAACATCATCTTCTCGGCATGACGCGTACCCACCTTTCTTGCAACCAAACTATAAGCCCCCATTCCAGGAAAAAGATTAAACAGTATTTCCGGAAAACCCATCTGACAATGCCGCTCTGCAATGACTATATCACTTGCCAATGCAGCCTCCAGCCCGCCGCCCAACGCATCACCTTGAATCAAGGTAATTGTGGATAGTGGAGAGTCAAACCGGCACATTCTGGGAAATATGACATCAATGCATTTTGTTGCATAAGCCATCAATCCAGCCTTGTCTTTACGGTCTATCAGTTTACGAAATAAAGCTAGTTGGCCACCCAGATTAAAAACGTTTGGGGTCAGTGAAGCCATAACAGAGTACCTAATATCAAATAGGTTTGAATTTTCATGAATCTGTCCTGCACAATTATTGATGGCTTTGTGGTGATGCAACAGATTTTCTAGAAGCTCGTTGGTTACGCAAGGCACTTCACTTTGATTCACAAAAGTCCAAAGAACCCCATTTGCAGAATCAAAACGTGTTACCAATTCGGGGTATTTGGTTTCAAGAAGCAGTTTCGAAGATTCCACTAAATTCATTACCCCCCCTATGTCGATAAACAAATAGTTTAAACCGTGGCAATTCTACTCTGAATGTTGAGCATTAGAATCCTGCGGAATGCAGAAAAAACAACCTTCTTTATAACTCAAATAACTCTTTATCATTTTGCGATAGCGGGTCTTCGATCGGCTCTAGGTGAGTGGTCAAATGACTGAATGGCACGACGGCTCTGATGCCTGCTTCGATTGCCTCGACTACATCATGCCCACGCTGCACCGTCCACTCCCCCGGTACCAACACATGCAGCGAGATGAAAGCTTGCCTGCCAGCTTGACGCGTGCGTAGCGCATGGAAATCCAAGCCTTGTTCCCGATACGTCGCCAGGACAGTTTCGATAGCGGCGATCTGCTCCTCGGGGATAGATTCATCCATCAATCCCGATGCGGAACGCGACATCAGATGCCATCCGGTCCATACGATATTGGCGGCGACCACCAAAGCGATGAGCGGATCAAGCCACAGCCAACCGCTTAGCCACACCAAACCGACACCGATGATGACACCGACCGATGTCCACACATCGGTCATCAGATGCTTGGCATCCGCTTCCAGCGTGATGGAGTTATGCGCGCGCCCTGCTTTCAGAAGTTCACGTGCGGCAAACAGATTGATGAGCGAAGCGACCACCGATACCAACAGGCCGAGGCCGACTGCTTCGATCTCTTGCGGATGTAAGAAACGGTCGATAGCTGTGTAGGCGATGCTGACTGCCGCAAGCAGGATGAGGAAACCTTCGAACGCGCTAGAGAAATATTCTGCCTTACCGTGACCGTAAGCATGCTTGTCATCCGCTGGCGATGCCGCCAAAGACAACATCGCCAGCGCCATAAGTGCGCCTGCCAGATTGACGAAGGATTCGAGCGCATCAGACAGCAAACCGACAGAACCCGTGAGCCACCATGCGATGCCCTTGAGCAGGATAGTGGCGGCAGCAGCCGCAATGGAAAGCCATGCGTAACGTTGCAGATTCGTGGTCGCCATCCGAGGCTTACCTTATCTTGCCCAACAACATCGACACACCACCGAACAAGGCGATTCGGTGAGAGGCGCTGTTGATACCCGCTGAGAGACCTGCATCGAGTACGACCTTGTTGCTCAATGCGTAACTGCTGGCGACCAACCATTGATTCTCTGGCGTGAAACCTTTGCGCGTCGTGCCTGAGAGCTCGACCATCACGCCCAACTTATCATCCAAGGGGCGGAACACTGTCCCCGACCAGCCGTATTGATAGGCACTCTCATGCGCCAGGGCATCGCCCAATTTGGCGATGTTCATATTCACGTCGAGCGAATGACCACGGATGTTGCGACTGTAGATACCGTTCAGCACGAGATCTCTCTTGCCACTGCCCAAGCCAGTCACGGCGGTCGGCGCTTTGAAACCATATTCAATACCGAGCGCTGCATCCTCGTTCATCACGAAACGATGCTTCAACAACAAGAGCGTGTCACCCACACCGGATACACGGTTCGCACTCGCATCCGTTTGCGATGCGTACGCGTCTCCGCCGATGAGCACACCAAAGTCAGGTGTAAAGGCCAACTTGGTCAAATACAAAAGAACTTGCTGCTTGGAACCATCTATATTGTTCTGCGCGATCACGCCCGTTTCTAACTCTACCCAACCGGGTGCCGAGAGTGCTGCCGAGTTGGTGACCGTAGGACGATAAGGGGTGACGCTGACCTCTTCTGCAACGACAGGTGATGCCGGCCCTATGGCTATGCAAAGTAACAATGTTCGATTCATCCTTAAAACCATAATTCGAGCCACAGAGTTCACAGAGAAAGAATAGGTTTTTCCACAATTGGCTGGCTCACCCAAATGGTGAGGTTCAATTTGGTGATAACCGGTTGTTTCTCCTCTGTGTTCTCTGTGGCTAACTAAGTTTTTTAGGTTCATACGAACTCACCCATCACCACACTGACCAAAGCGATAGTCGCTATACCCGTACATATCAACACCACCTGCTGCACGGTGTCACGCATCTGTGTGCGTTTATGTAGTCCGGGGATCAAGTCGGCGACTGCGACATAGATCATGCTGGAGGCGGCCAATGCCAACAAAGTGGGCACCAATTCCTGCATATCCTGCAATACGAAATAGCCCAACACACCGCCGACCAAAGTGGCGAAGCTGGAGATCAGGTTCATCTGGAATGCGCGTAACTTGGTGTAACCAGAATGCAACAAGATGGCAAAGTCTCCCACCTCTTGCGGTATCTCGTGCGCGATGATGGCCAGCGCGGTGACGATACCAAGATTCACATCGGCCAAGAATGCCGCCGCGATGATGATGCCGTCCACGAAGTTGTGGAAGGTGTCGCCCACGATGACCATGGTGCCGCTGCGTCCGTGGTCATGCGCCGTATTTTCGTGCGGCTCATGCGCCTCGCAATGGTCGTGGTGACAGTGTCGCCAGATGAGGACTTTTTCCAGCGTGAAGAACAACAGGATGCCCAACAATACTGTGGCACTCACCGTCGCCGCATTCGGTGCGAGCTCGATAGCCTCAGGCAGGATATCGAGGAACACCGCACCCAGAAGCGTGCCAATGGCATAACTCACCAGACCACTTAGATAGTTGGCGCGCGCATTGAGCGCGAACAGCGCCGCCGCGATCACGCTCAAGATACCGCCCAAGAAACTGGCGAGGATGATCCAAGAAAGAATTGTCATGTCAGGTGTAAAACTCTAAGGACGCGCATTGTAACTTATGCGTCTAGCTGAACATCTTTGGTCTCAGGCAAGAACAACAGGCCCACGATGGATGCGAATATCAGCATGCCCACGGGATACCACAGCCCTGCAAGGGCATAGCCCGCATTCACCGAGATGAGGGTGACCATGAACGGCGATAAGCCACCTATCCAACCTGCACTCAAATTGTGTGGAAGTGCGGCCGCCGTGTAGCGAGTGCGTGC
>JBAYTV010000240.1:0-3619 GCA_041675405.1 Sideroxydans sp.
AGAGTCTATGCTTGAACGGTTCCATCTGGTGCGTAGTCAACCTGCGCTACAGAAACGCCAAATCGTTGCGCCCATAAGTGATCCCAAAGAGCAAGTACAGGCTGGGAACTTCATGGGTATGCTAGGGAGATTGCGTGCGAGGATCAATGCCTGATCAGCGCATTATTACTTAATTTGTGTGTGCCATTCTAGATGGCAAAGCTCTTGCAGGTAATCTCGATTTCATGACTTGGCAGTCTAGCTATTCCCCGTACAATGCGTAGCTGATCATGAAGACCATCACCTTTCCAGATAGCCCTTATCTATTGCACCTACCGTTCGATCCGGCAGGCGACCAGCCTACGGCCATCGCGCAGTTGGTGGAGGGTATCGAGGACGGCCTCGCGTACCAGACACTGCTGGGTGTGACCGGCTCCGGCAAGACTTTCACCATCGCCAACGTCATCGCGCGCACCGGGCGGCCGGCCATCGTGATGGCACCGAACAAGACACTGGCGGCGCAGTTGTATTCCGAGTTGCGCGATTTCTTTCCCGACAACGCGGTCGAGTATTTCGTTTCCTATTACGACTATTACCAGCCCGAGGCTTATGTGCCATCGCGCGATGTGTATATCGAGAAGGACTCCAGTATCAACGAGCAGATCGAGCAGATGCGCTTGTCTGCCACCAAATCCATGCTGGAGCGGCAGGACTGCATCATCGTCGCCACCGTGTCGGCCATCTACGGTATCG
Source organism: Sideroxydans sp. (assembly GCA_041675405.1). Classification (GTDB taxonomy): domain Bacteria; phylum Pseudomonadota; class Gammaproteobacteria; order Burkholderiales; family Gallionellaceae; genus Sideroxyarcus. The sequence continues at coordinate 733 of JBAYTV010000240.1, forward strand.
GCGATCCGGTGGATTACCACGGCATGATCTTGCACCTGCGCCAGAACGAGAAGATGGCGCAACGCGACATCATTCAGCGTCTGGTGGCGATGCAGTACGAGCGTAACGATGTGGATTTTGCGCGTGGTAACTTCCGCGTGCGTGGTGATGTGATCGACATCTTTCCGGCGGAAAGCAGCGAGAACGCGGTGCGTGTCACCTTGTTCGATGACGAGGTGGAGTCCATCGCTTTGTTCGACCCGCTTACCGGTCATATCCAGACGCGCGTGCCGCGTTACACCGTTTACCCTGCGAGTCATTACGTCACGCCACGCGAGACGACCTTGCACGCCATCGAGACCATCAAGGTGGAGTTGGCAGAGCGCATCGCTTTTTACATCAAAGAAAACAAGTTGGTCGAAGCGCAACGCATCGAACAGCGCACACGCCACGATCTGGAAATGTTGGCTGAGATCGGCTTCACCAAAGGTATCGAGAACTATTCGCGGCATTTATCGGGCCGCCCGAACGGTGCCGCGCCACCGACGCTGTTGGACTATCTGCCACCAGATGCACTGATGATCATCGACGAGAGTCACGTGACTATTCCGCAGATAGGCGCCATGTACAAGGGCGACAGGGCGCGCAAGGAGAATCTGGTCAACTACGGTTTCCGTCTCCCATCCGCACTGGACAATCGTCCGTTACGTTTCGACGAGTTCGAGAAAATCATGCGTCAATGCATCTTCGTTTCCGCCACGCCCTCTGTCTATGAGGCCGAGCACACGGGGCAGGTGGTTGAGCAGTTGGTACGGCCGACCGGATTGATTGACCCGATGATTGAAGTGCGGCCTGCCAACAATCAAGTGGATGATTTGATGTCCGAGGTAAACCTGCGCACCTCAGTGGGTGAGCGGGTGCTGGTCACCACACTGACCAAACGCATGGCAGAGGACCTTACCGAGTATTTCTCCGAGCACGGCATCAAAGTACGCTACCTGCACTCCGACATCGAGACCGTGGAGCGCGTGGAGATCATCCGCGACTTGCGTCTGGGCATGTTCGACGTGCTAGTGGGTATCAATCTGTTGCGCGAAGGGTTGGATATCCCTGAAGTATCGCTAGTCGCGATTCTGGATGCGGATAAGGAAGGTTTCCTGCGTTCAGAACGTTCGCTCATCCAGACCATTGGCCGTGCTGCGCGCCACCTGCACGGGACTGCCATCCTATATGCGGACCGCATCACCGAGTCCATGCGCAAAGCCATCAGTGAGACGGATCGCCGCCGTGCCAAGCAGATAGCACACAATGAAGCGAACGACATCACCCCGCAGTCCGTGGTCAAGCGCATCAAGGACATCATCGACGGCGCATACGATGTGGATGCAGAACGCAAGTCGTTGAAAGCTGCGCAGACTGAGGCGAAGTACCTGTCGATGAGCCAGAAGGAAGTCTCGAAAGAGATCACGCGCATCGAGAAAGAGATGTTGCAAGCCGCGAAGAATCTGGAGTTCGAGAAAGCCGCGCAACTGCGCGACCAGTTGAAAAAATTGCGCGAGAGCGTGTTCATTTCACCGCTGTAAGTTGCCGCACCGATCTGGATCGAGGGAACGCTGCATGCGTGAATGGATTTGAATTGATATTGAGCATGGGTTGACCACTGCACTGACAACAATTGACCTACGGGGAACAAACTACTATGTCTCAAAGCTATGATGATTTGATAAGTGAGGCGCTATCTCGTGTGCGTGAGATATTTCCTTGGGATTTGAATGAACGATTGAATTCTCAAAATGAGGTGCTTTTGATTGATGTTAGAGAGCGCAGTGAATTCGCAGAATTGAACATCCCGCATTCAATCAATGTGCCGCGGGGTATCCTAGAGCAGTCATGTGAATGGAATTATGACGAGACCCTGCCTGAGCTTGCGCGCAGTCGCGAGCAGGATATCGTGGTGATATGCCGTTCGGGCAAGCGCTCTGTATTGGCTGCCGATGTCATGTTGAAAATGGGTTTCACTAAAGTGATATCGCTTAAATTGGGCGTGAAGGGATGGAATGATTCCGAATTACCGATTCAAGATGGTGAGGGCAAGCTTTTGAATCCGGATCAGGGGGATGACTTGCTGGCACCGCATCTGAGAAAAGAGCAGCGCGCTCCACATTCGCTTGGGTGAAGCTTCCCGGACAACTCTTATAAAATCCTAGATGACTCGTCGAAAGTAAGTCGTGGTCCGCGTGGGAATAGCTTCGTTGCATCGCCATAGCCGAGGTTGATCAGGAAGTTGGATCTGATCTTGGTTCCGCTAAAAAACTCGGCATCCACTTTCGCATTATCAAAACCTGACATCGGCCCCGCATCAAGTCCCAGTGCCCGCGCGGCTATGATGAGATAAGCACCTTGTAAGGTGGCATTGCGAAATGCTGTGGTGTCGATCAGAGCTTGGTTGCCTGTGAACCAAGCGCGGGCATCAGTATGCGGAAACAGCTGGGGGAGTTTTTCATAGAACTCGTGATCTTGCGCGACGATGACGGTGACGGGGGCGGAGCTGGTCTTCTCTGCGTTGCTGGGGATCAGGGTGGGAAGCAGTCGTTCCTTTGCTTCCGGACTCTTTATGAATACGAGACGTGCCGGAGATGAGTTCGCGCTGGTAGGCCCCCACTTCATCAACTCGTAGAGCTTGACCAGCAGATTATCATCGACAGGTCTGCCCAGCCAAGCGCTATGGGTTCGCGCATTGCGGAACAGGGTATCCAGACTATGGTCGTCAAGTTGCATAATGCCCTCCAATTATTCGCCACTCGTAAAAAAGCCTCACCCACGCAGGGTAGAGGCTTTTTTGATTGAAGCAAACTCATTTCAGTTTTTCGATACCCAGCATCTTCATGATGCTGCCTTCGTAGAAAGG
>JBAYTV010000241.1:0-3602 GCA_041675405.1 Sideroxydans sp.
AAGGTGGAGACGCCACAGGCGAAGTCGGCGGACATCGAGTTGCGCGAGAAGAAGATCAGCAAGGTCGAACCGGCGAAACCTACTGCGAAAGAATTGAAGGAACGTAAACAGGCTGAAGAACAGCGTTTGCTGGAAGAGTATGCGGAGAAACGCCGTCAAGCATTGCAAGAGACGATGCGTGCCGAGATCGCAGCGGCAACCTCGGCTGAGGTGGGGCGCTATCAAGATATGATACGTAGCAAGATACGGCGCAACATCGTGGGTATCCCGCCCGATCTACCGGCGGATGCGAAGGCGGAATTCAAGGTGACGGTGTTGCCGGGTGGTATGGTGATGGATGTGCAGTTAGTGAAAAGTAGCGGCAATCGTGCTTACGATGATGCGGCAGAGCGCGCCATCTTCAAGGCACAGCCGCTACCCTTACCGACCGATGTCGGCTTGCAAAAGTTGTTCAGGGAGCTACGCCTGACGATCAAACCACAGGAATAATATGCTTCGAATATTTGCTTTCTTTTTCCTCCTTTGCCTTGCTCGATTCGCACATGCTGAATTGAGCATCGAGATCACAGGGGCGGGTGAGCATCAAACGCCCATTTCCGTTCTGCGCTTTACGGGTGATGAAGAGACGCAGCGCATCAGCGAGGTGGTGGCGAACGATTTGGCGCGTACTGGACTGTTCAAGTTGATAGACCCAGCGGGCAGAGCACCACGGGATGCGAGTGCGGTGAATTATGCCGAATGGAGCGGAGTCGAGGCATTGCTCATCGGTTCGGTCACTCAGCAAGCAGGCGACAAGCTCGTCGTTACTTTCCAATTGGTCGATACGGTGCGCCGCAGCGAACTATTGAAACTGACGGTCTCGTCCAAGAAACAGCAATCACGTGCCATCGCGCACCACATCGCGGATATGGTTTACGAAAGACTCACCGGAACGCAGGGAGTATTCAGCACGCGCATCGCCTATGTGAACCGCCACGAAGGGAATTACCGCTTGGTGGTCGCGGACAGTGATGGCTATGGCGAGCAAGCGCTGTTGAATTCGAAAGAACCCATCATGTCACCTGCGTGGTCGCCCGATGGCATGCGCATCGCCTATGTCAGTTTCGAACAGGGGCGGGCCATGGTGTTCGTGCAGACCCTGAGTACCCGTGAGCGTGTGTTGATGGCTGCGTTCCCCGGTAGCAACAGCGCACCTGCATGGTCGCCTGACGGCAGCCAACTGGCCTTGGTGTTGACGCGCGACGATAGCTCTCAGCTCTATCTGGTCGGCGTGGATGGATCGAGTCTGCGGCGTATCACTTTCAGCGACACGATCGATACCGAGCCGACCTTCTCACCAGACGGTAAATCTTTGCTGTTCACTTCGGATAGGGGTGGTTCGCCGCAGATATACAGCATGTCGGTAGAGGGGGGGCGCGCTACCCGTCTGACCTTTGAGTCGGGCAATAGCTTTTCGCCGAGGTACAGTCCGGATGGAAAGAACGTCGTCTATTCGCTGTATGCGGGGGGTAATTTTTCCATCGTGGTGCATGACTTGGAAAGTAGGCAAGTCCAGTATCTGACTTCGAATGCGCGTGATAGGAAGCCCAGCTTTGCCCCCAATGGCAAGCTGGTGCTGTTTGCTACGGAGTCCTTGGGGCGTGGTATATTGGCGACCGTTTCAAGTGACGGACGTGTAAAGCAAAAAATGGTTGCCCAGAGTGGGGATATTCGTGAGCCTGTCTGGGGGCCTTTTATCAAAGCGATGAATTGATTGAAAGGATACGAAATGAATAAACTTATCTTGGGAATGATCACTGTGTCTTTGCTGGCAGCTTGTTCTAGCCCAGCACCAAAAGAAACCAGTTCTGCAGCTCCACAAAAAAGCGCTGCCGCGGATACGACTGCAAGTACACAAGCCGCTGCTCCTCAGGCTGCTCCTGCAGCGAGTGCAGATGCTGCCGCTGCCCAGGCTGCAGCTGATGCAGCGGCAGCAAAGGCTAAAGCGGACGCTGATGCTGAGGCTAAAGCGGCTGAACTCGCTTTGCTCGACAGACGCACTGTGTATTTCGATACCGATATTGATGTGTTCCATGATGCGGATAAAGAAATCATCATGGCGCACGGCAAGAACCTCGGCAAAGTCTCTCTGCTGAAGGCTCGCGTCGCTGGTTATGCAGATGAGCGCGGTAGTAGCGAATACAACTTGGCATTGGGCCAGCGTCGTGCCAAGAACACCAAGAAGGCTTTGGTCGCAGCGGGCGCGAAAGACGGCCAAATCTCGACTGTGAGCTACGGTGAAGAGAAGGCAGTTGCGACAGGTCATGACGAATCCGCATGGGCGCAGAACCGCCGTGCAGAGATCAGCTACGACATCGCCAAGTAATAAAGTGAATAAGGCTGTCTATTTTTTGTTATGCAGCTTGTTATTGATAAACAGCCCCGCCCATGCGGGGCTGTTTTCTGATGAAGACGCGCGCAAGCAGATACAGCAACTAGAAGCACGTATCGCCAAGTTGGAGGCGCAGCTTATTGCCGCCGAGGATGTTAACAAGCATGCCATCAGTACCATGCTGGACTTGCAGATGCAGTTGGAAGTGCATTCAGACGAACTACGCAAAGTGCGCGGGCAGAATGAAGAGTGGGCGCATAACCTGCAAGATGTCGAAAAACGACAAAAGGATTTTTATATCGACTTGGATTCCCGATTGCGCCAAGTCGAATCGGGTGAGGCTGGAGTCGCCCCTAAACCTGTGGCCTCGAACCTGGTGGATGCAACCAAGGATGTGAGCGCGAACCCGGTGGGTGAGAACCGCGCGTTTGAAGCCGCCTACGGTTTATATAAGGCAGAGAGCTATCAGAGTGCCGCCATCGCGTTCCGCGATTTCATGCGCCAATTCCCCCAGTCTGTGCACGAGGCCAATGTCTATTACTGGATGGGTAACGCCTATTTCTTGTCGGGCGATTACGCCAACAGTCAGGATAGCTACCAGAACCTCATCACTCGTTTTCAAGATCACCCGCGAGTGGCCGAGGCGATGTTGAACACGGCTGAGTGTCAGGTGGAATTGAAATTCAAGACCGCAGCCAAGAAGACACTCAAACAGATCATCTCTCAGTTCCCGGGCAGCGATGCGGCAGAAAAAGCCAAGAAGCGTCTCACCACCCTTAAGTAAGTCCAAACTTCATGTCAACACTAGCCGACGAATCGTTGCGCATCAGCGAAATATTCTTCTCACTGCAAGGTGAAACGAGCCGTGTCGGTCTGCCTACGGTGTTCGTGCGCTTGACGGGGTGTCCGCTACGTTGCACTTATTGCGATACGACCTACGCTTTCACTGGCGGACAAACGATGTCCTTGCAGTCGATCTTGCAGCAGGTTGCGCAATACTCGCCTCGGTTCATCACGGTGACAGGTGGCGAGCCGTTGGCTCAGAAGAACAGCCAGTTATTGATGCGATCCTTGTGTGACGCAGGTTATGAGGTGTCGCTTGAAACGGGCGGCATGCTGGACGTGTCAGGCGTGGATGAGCGCGTATCCAAAGTGGTCGATCTCAAGACGCCTGCCTCGGGTGAGATGGCAAAGAATCTACTGGGCAATCTGGAACATCTGCATCCGCAGG
>JBAYTV010000242.1:0-3591 GCA_041675405.1 Sideroxydans sp.
TCACCGCCTCGGTGCAACTGGTCGGCATCTATCTGGTGTTCGCCAGTCTTATCGTGCCAGCACTCGCCACCCACCGATTGCAGACTCAGCGTATGGTGTATGCCGCTGTTATCGGCATCTCAGGCTACGCGCTCGGCCTGTTGTTCTCGGTGTGGCTCGATCTACCTGCGGGCGTCACCATCGTGTGTGCGATGGCGCTTATCGGATTGACCACGGCGATACTGAAGCGGGCTAGCTAACCCGCTATAATCCGCGCACTTTCAGTAACCGCCACTTTCTGGCACTTCAATAAATTGAGTTTTCGGGATGAAGTGCTAGGCGCACGGAGCGCAGCAACCGGAATGTACGTTTTTGTACATGAGGATTGCGAGCACCGCGCAACATCGCAATTCGCCCGACAACTCAATTTATTGAAGTGCCATACATGACCGACAAATATGCCGTGATCGGCAATCCCATCAAACATAGCAAGTCGCCGCTCATCCATTCGATGTTCGCGCAACAGACCAATCAGGACATCAGCTACGAAGCTATCGAAGCCCCACTCGACGGCTTCGCTGACACCATCGCACGCTTGCGCGCCGAGGGCTACAAAGGTTGCAACGTGACTGTGCCGTTCAAGTTCGAAGCATTCAAGTTGGCGACGCAGCGCAGCGGACGTGCCAACGATGCCAATGCAGTGAACACGCTCATCTTCGAGGGCAACGAGATACTCGGCGACAATACCGATGGCGTTGGTCTCCTTGCCGACATCGAAAAGAACATCCAATACAAATTATTCCTCAAGGATGCGCTCATCCTTGGTGCGGGTGGCGCGGCGGCAGGTGTGATGTGGCCCTTGTTCAACGCGGGGGTCGGCATCGTCGTTGCCAACCGTACGCTTGAGAAAGCACAAGCGCTCGCTGCCGATTTCGAAGGAGCTGGTACGGTATATGCGAAACGTTATGAAGACCTAGCGGGGCGCAGTTTCGACATCGTCATCAACGCCACCTCCAGCGGTTTGTCGGATGAGCTCCCTCCATTACCGGATGGTTTATTCAAACGCGGCGCACTCGCCTACGACATGATGTATGGCAAAGAGACTCCCTTCTTAAAGTTCGCCCGCGCGCATGGTGCGACTGTCATCTCTGATGGTCTAGGCATGTTGGTAGAACAAGCAGCCACCTCGTTCGCCCTGTGGCGCAAGGTGCGCCCCGACACCAAGCCCGTCCTTGAGGCGATGCGCGCACTATGAAGATGCCGCGCAGCCTGTTCTGGCGCATCGTGTTCTGGCTGTTCGCGCTGTTGGTGCTGTATCAGCTGTGGCTGTTCGCGCACATCGTATGGTGGATCAAGTTCGATCCTGCGAGCAGCTCCTTCATGGAAGACCGGCTTGAGTTGATGCAGGACAAGAATCCTGATGCCGAGTTGAAACACAAGTGGGTGGACTACAGCAAGATCTCAAAAAATCTTAAACGCGCGCTCATCGTGTCTGAGGATGCGAAGTTCGTTGATCACGAGGGCTTCGACTGGGAGGGTATCCAGAAGGCCTACGAGAAGAACATGAAGAAGGGCAAGGTCGTCGCAGGCGGCTCCACCATCAGCCAGCAACTCGCCAAGAACCTGTTCCTCTCCACCAAGCGCACACCGTGGCGTAAAGGCGAGGAAGTGATCATCACGCTGATGCTGGAAGCGGTGATGGATAAGCGGCGCATCTTCGAGATATATCTAAATGTCATCGAGTGGGGCAACGGCGTGTTCGGTGCAGAAGCGGCAGCACGCCATTATTTTAAGGTGAGCGCGGCACAACTCTCGCCCGAGCAAGCGGCTCGCCTCGCCGCCATGGTTCCCAATCCGCGCTTTTACGATAGGAACCGCCAAGCACCAGGTATGTTAAAAAAGACATTCATCATCCTAGAGCGCATGCCCGACGCTGAAATTCCTTAACACCGCAGTACGCAATTTCCTTAAAATAGCGCGCGATTTGCAAAGGCACGTAATGAGCGACTCCAGCCAAGAACATCACTACACAGAAAATGTGCAAGACCATCTCTTGCAGGTTCAACACCTGCTGGAGAAGCACGCGCTTGTAGAAACCGTGGCCCATAACCAAGCGTTACCCCGCGATGAACGCCACGAGTTGCTTGATAAGATGTTGCATAAACGTCACCTCTCGGAGTTGCGCGAAAAATTAGGGGAACTTCACTCGGCCGATATTGCATACATACTGGAAGCCCTCCCCATCGGGCAACGACTGTTGGTGTGGGAATTGGTGAAAGCGGATCGTGATGGCGAGATCCTGATCGAAGTCTCGGATGCGGTGCGCGAATCACTGATCGCCACCATGAGCCGAGAAGAGTTGCGCGAAGCAGCAGAGCAACTCGATACCGACGAGATCGCCGATCTCGCTCCAGATCTACCCCATAACGTCATGCGCGACGTGTTCAAGTCGCTCTCTATCGAAGAGCGCGAGCAATTGCGTGCAGCGATGTCTTACTCGGAAGATTCCGTTGGCGCGCTGATGGACTTCAGTATGGTGCATGTGCGCGAGGATGTGACACTGGAGGTCGTGTCGCGTTACCTGCGCCGCTTCGATGAACTGCCCGACCACACCGATCAAGTCTTCGTAGTGGATCGCGATGACAAATTCAAAGGCGTGTTGCCTATCAATCTGATCGTCGTGAACGAACCGGAGATGATCGTGGGCGCCCTTATGCTGACGGAGACCATCCAGCTCCATCCCGAAGAAAAAGCAGATCAAGCAGCACAGGCGTTCGAGCGCTACGACTTGGTTTCAGCGCCTGTCGTCGATGAGGATGGAAAATTGGTCGGGCGCGTCACCGTTAACGTCGTACTGGACTTCATCCGCTCGGAATCGGAAACAGACATCTTGAACCAGGCTGGTTTGCGTGAGGAAGAGGATATCTTCGCATCTGTATGGAAGTCCGCAAAGAACCGCTGGGCTTGGCTTGCATTGAATCTGTGTACCGCTTTCTTTGCATCCCGTGTCATCGGCGAATTCGAAGACACTATTGTGCAATTCGTGGCACTCGCCACCTTGATGCCTATCGTCGCAGGCATCGCAGGTAACTCAGCGAACCAAACGACGACCATCATCATCCGCTCACTTGCATTGGGTCAAATCACACAAAGCAACGCTCGCAGGTTGATGATGAAAGAACTTGCGATCAGCGGATTGAATGGCTTGGTGTGGGGGGGGATCGCTGGGTTATTCGCTTATTTCTTGTATCACAGCGTACCGCTAGGATTGGTGATGACGAGCGCGATGACGCTGAACTTGACTCTAGGGGCGTTGGGCGGAATTGGCATCCCGCTATTGATGCAGCGACTCGGCCGTGACCCTGCCATTGGTGCCAGCGTGATGCTCACCGCCATCACCGATAGTGGCGGATTCTTTATCTTCTTGGGATTGGCAACGATTTTCCTGATCCACTGATAGCAGGCTAAAAGCGCTTCAGATTCCTGCCGATCAAGACCAGATAAAAACAAGGGACGAGAAACTCTCCTAAACTGAAGAGGATAAGGATTCGCTATGGATTCTTAAAACATCATCCGAACTTCGCTATAAAGAATCTAACGAAATCCGACGAA
>JBAYTV010000243.1:0-3569 GCA_041675405.1 Sideroxydans sp.
ACAGACGGTCGCTACGTCTGCGCCATCTGCGCAGCCCCTTCGATTCTTGCCGTAGCGGGATTACTAGACGGAAAAAATGCCACTAGCTTTCCGGGTGCTTTAGATGCATTCCCTCGCGTGTCTCGACAACCACAAGCAGTAGTCGAAGATGGGAAGCTCATCACCTCGCGTGGGCCCGGTACGGCCATGGATTTCGCGCTGACCTTGGTAGAACGACTGTCCGGCAAATGCAAACGCGATGAAGTCGAAGCAGGCTTGGTGCGCTAAGTGCCCTCCGCACTGAAAAGTCTTCCCCCTTCCATCCTCGCACTGTTGCTGCAAGCAACCTCATTCCTGGTCGTTATGCTCGTCGTACGTGCGTTCCAACTCCAGCTCGCTCCCATCGTATTCGTTCTGCTTTGTGGGTCACTCGCGGCATCGTTCAGCTATGTCTCCAAGCAGGCCCGCTGGTGGCTCTACATCCAGCTAGCTTTCCTGCCAGCGATACTGGCAGCGTATTCACTCGACATCCCGCCCACACTCTTCCTCGTCGCGTTCATCATCATGCTGGTGGTCTATTGGAGCGCCTTCCGCACCCAAGTACCACTCTACCTCTCCAGCAACAAAGTATGGCAGGCGCTTGAAACTCAACTGCCAAGTGACCGACCATTTACCTTCATCGACCTCGGCTCAGGCATCGGCGGTGTGTTGACGCATCTCGCTCGGGCACATCCAAATGGACATTTCCATGGTGTGGAGTACGCGCCCTTACCATTTGTCTGGAGTTGGCTACGCATCAAATCAGGCAACCACAAGAACTGCAGCGTGCAATGGGGCAGCATGTGGGATAGCGATCTCTCCCAGTACGATGTCGTCTTTGCATATCTCTCACCTGTGCCAATGGAACGCCTCTGGCACAAGGCGCGCGCAGAGATGCGCTCAGAAAGTTTGTTCATCAGCAACACCTTCACGGTGCCTGATCATCCGCCGCAATCGACACTAACTGTAAAAGATCTCCACACTTCGACCTTATACATATGGAAGATGTGACGTTTATATTCATTTGTTTCAATGGGTTATAAGACGGCCGCCGAAACACTTCCCAATGCAGAATATTTTGGTTAGGATGCCGTCCTAGTTCAGTTGCACATCTACGCGGCATCGACCGCACAAACACAAAATCCAACAACCTAAACGAGAACCGAACATGAGCGAACACATCCGTTATGTAACCGATGACACCTTCACTGCTGAAGTGTTGCAATCCCCCGTCCCCGTACTGGTCGACTACTGGGCTGAATGGTGCGGCCCTTGCCGCATGATCGCCCCCATCTTGGATGAAGTCTCCAAAGAATATGCAGGTCGTTTGAACGTCGCTAAGCTGAACGTGGACGAGAACCAAGAGACACCACAAAAATACGGCGTGCGCGGCATCCCGACATTGATGCTATTCAAGAACGGCAACATCGAAGCGACCAAGGTCGGCGCGTTGTCCAAGTCACAACTGACCGCTTTCATCGACAGCCACATCTAAACATTTCTAGCAGCCCGCCCGACACTGCATCGTTTCTTCCTGAAACAACAACCAAGAAATAAATTTCAGTTCGGTGCGGGAAATCCCGCAAAACCCAAAAATAACCCGTCTCACACCCCTAGCAACTCTCAATAACCTAGCGCTCACGCGCCCCATCCTGACTATGCATCTATCCGACCTTAAGACCAAACACATCACCGAATTGGTAGAACTTGCCACCACCAATCAAATCGATAACGCCAACCGCATGCGCAAGCAAGATCTGATGTTTGCGTTGCTTAAAAGCCATGCGAAGAAGGGCGAAAGCATCTTTGGTGAAGGCACGCTAGAGGTGCTACCGGATGGTTTTGGCTTCTTGCGCTCCCCCGATACCTCCTACCTTGCGGGTCCGGATGATATCTACGTCAGCCCCAGCCAGGTGCGCCGCTTCAATCTACATACCGGCGACTCCATCGAGGGCGAGATTCGCACCCCGAAGGAAGGTGAGCGCTATGTGGCGTTGGTCAAGGTGGACCGTGTCAACGGAGAGCCTCCCGAGAACGCCAAGAACAAGATCCTATTCGAGAACTTAACACCACTGTTCCCGACACAACAACTCTCGCTAGAACGCGATATTCGCGCTGAAGAGAACATCACAGGGCGCATCATCGACATCGTTGCCCCCATCGGTAAAGGACAGCGCGGCTTGCTGGTCGCCTCACCCAAATCGGGTAAGACCGTGATGCTGCAACACATCGCCCACTCCATCTCAGCCAATCATCCCGATGCGATCCTGATCGTATTGCTGATCGATGAGCGTCCGGAAGAAGTGACCGAGATGAGCCGTACCGTACGCGGTGAGGTGGTCGCTTCCACTTTCGACGAGCCGGCTACCCGCCACGTACAAGTCGCAGAGATGGTTCTGGAAAAAGCCAAGCGGCTGGTCGAACACAAGAAGGATGTGGTCATCCTGCTCGACTCCATCACCCGTCTAGCACGTGCTTACAACACCGTCATCCCATCTTCCGGCAAGGTATTGACCGGTGGTGTGGATGCCAATGCACTGCAACGTCCAAAGCGCTTCTTCGGCGCGGCACGTAACATCGAAGAAGGTGGTTCGCTCACCATCATCGCTACCGCCCTGGTCGACACCGGTAGCCGCATGGACGACGTGATCTACGAGGAATTCAAGGGGACTGGCAATATGGAGATCCATTTGGATCGCCGTATGGCCGAGAAGCGCATCTACCCTGCCATCAACGTCAACCGTTCTGGCACCCGCAAGGAAGAGCTGCTCATCAAACAAGATTTGCTGCAACGTATCTGGGTCCTACGTAAGTTGTTGTATCCTATGGATGAATTGGAAGCGATGGAATTCCTGCTAGACAAGGTGAAAGCCACCAAGAACAACGCAGAATTCTTCGATTCAATGAAGCGCTAAGCCCTGAAAAGGAAAACCAAAAAAGGCTTTTGACGGATGGTGCCCTTTATGTATAATGCGCGCCTTTCGGAAAAGAGTAGTTTTCAGTGAAGGCTAACCAATCGGTTATGCCGTAACTAAAAGCCGCATTTAGTGGGTTATGAAACCGCATTTAGCGGGTTATGCCCTAACTAGTAACCGCATCAAGCGAGGTCGTTATGTACGCAGTAATCAAAACCGGCGGTAAGCAACACCGCGTGATCTTGGGCGAAACACTCAAGGTCGAATCTATCGTTGGCGAAGTCGGCACATCCCTGGTATTGGATAAAGTGCTGATGGTTGGTAACGGTGACAAAGTTTCTGTTGGTCAGCCTCTGCTGACTGGCGCGACTGTGAAAGCGACCATCGTCGCTAACGGTCGTCACGACAAAGTGACCATCTTCAAGATGCGTCGTCGTAAGCACTATCAAAAGCATCAAGGTCATCGTCAAAACTACACTGAGATCCGCATCGACGGTATCTCGGCTTAATTGCTAAGGAGCTAGAAAATGGCATCGAAAAAAGGCGGAGGTAGTACCAGTAACGGCCGCGACTCGCACTCGAAACGATTGGGTGTTAAGAGTTACGGCGGCGAATTGATCAGCGCAGGTAGCATCA
>JBAYTV010000244.1:0-3550 GCA_041675405.1 Sideroxydans sp.
AGAGCAATAAATATAAGTAAATCAATATGATGGATTTGGCGTGAATAATAGAGTGGGAGTAGCGACCCCGACACGGTGCGGCGCGGCCGGCGGTGCGGGAGGGGTCGCCGACATGCCGCTCTGTCCGCAACAGCATATCCTTCATCTATGCTGTTGAAATAACCCTATTTCACCGCTCTATTCCAAGCTTGGGATAGGGCGGGACTTGTTACCTTAGCCTCGTGCCAATCCTTGGCAACCCAGTTTGATACGAGGTGAAACATGTCTGCACTCAATAAAATCCGCTTAGTCTCGTCACGCGAAGGTGGCGATCCTGCTGAATCCGAAGCCATCCTTGAATCTCGCGCACGTATCGAAGCCGAGATCGATGCGCAACTCGCAGCGCAGGCGCGCACTCGCGCCGATGCGCATGCCAGAGCCATTGCTCAGGGCAAGGCTCAGCGCGAGGATGAACTTGCGGGGCAGATCGAATCGCGAAATCGCACCGAAGAGAAGATTGTGGAGGAAGTCCACTCTAGGCTCGAACTGGAGCGAGAATTGACGTTGGCGGCTCAAGCCAAGCTTAAAGTTGAAGCTCAACTTTCTGAAGAAACAAGACAAAGACTGGGAGCCGAGAGGCAAGCTCAGCTGGAATTGGAATTGAGGCTTGAAGGCGAGAGAAAGTTGCGTGACGAATTGCAACGTCGTGCAGAGGCTGACCATGCTGCAGCTATCGCAGCCCAGGAAAAAGCCCATGTGGAAGAATTATTGAGCAACAAGGCTCAAGAAAAGCTGAAACAAGAGAAAGAAGCGGTGGCACTCGTCAATGCCAAGCTATCCGCAGAAGTATCGGCCCAAGAAGCGATGCTAGCCCGAACCCGCACTGAATCTATGGCGTTGGCTGAGGTGCAAGCACGTATTGCCGCAGAGCTGGGGGCAGAACGCGCAGCAATGGCGCGCGCCAAAGAAGAACAAGGGCTGACTGAGAGCATAGAGCAACGTGCGCTCATTGAACGTCAAGCCCAGGCTGAAACATCGGCACGATTGGCCGCCGAAGTGAAAGCCGCAGCATTGGCAAAAGACTTCGCGGCAAAAGAGCAAGAACAGCGTATCGCATCACAACGAAAACTGCAGGCCGATCAAGAGGCGCTTCAATTGTTGGAGGAGCGAGTCAACACAGAGCAACTCGCGGCTAAAGAACGGGAGGAAGCAAACATCTTGCTCGCCAAAGCCGAGGCAGAAGCCAAGAACCTGTTGGTGGCTGAGACACAGGCAAAACGTGCGGCAGCGGCAAGTTTTCAGGCGGGAAGCGAGCTGGTGGTACAGGCGCAACAGCGTGCAGAGGCAGAGATGATCGCCGCCAGAGCGGTAGAGCTGCAACTGGCTGCCGAGCAAGAGGCGATCATCAATGCAACACATCGCATGGAGATGGCGAATCGAGCTAAAGAGTTGGCCGATGAAAAATCAGCATTGGAAGCGCGCCTCTACAGTGAAGAACAACAACGAGCAAGTAATGACAAGGAAGCAGTGTTGGCATTCCAGCAAAAGTTGGATGCGATCAACGGTTTGCTAGCCGCATCCGAACACAGAATGCAACTGTCCATCAGCGAATGCGAAGCGGTGGAAGCTAGATTGTGTGCAGAGCAAGAGGAGCAATCCGCAATTTTGCTCAGCATCGCGGCAGAACATCAGCTTACGGAGTTATCTCTGCAGCGTGTGGCACTGGAGACTGAGGCTGAAGGTGTCACGCTGCAAAATATCGCTTTAGAGCAGCGTGCAATCGAAGCCATCACATTGCGCATGGATGCAGAGTTACGCGCCATCGAGGCGAATAACGAATGCATCGAATTAGAGGTGCGCGCTCAAGAGATCGCCGCCGCCAGAATCATTCAGGAAGAGGCATTAGCCACTGCGGCCAGAGAAAAAGAAGAGATCAACTTGCGTGCCATGAATATGGCCAAGCTTGAAGTGGAGACCTTGCAAAAGGCGATCAAAGCGGAAGAAGAGGCTTTGCAACAAAATGCCAGGGCAGCGGTGATGGCTAGAAAACGCATCGCGGCAGCAGAGGAGGCAAAACGTATCGAGGTTCAGAACGAGATGCAAGAGACAGCCTTGATCGAACAGGATCGGCGCAATCAAGAGATCGCGCTAGCACATGCCCAGCTATTGGCTAGTGAGCTTGAGGCGAAAGAGCTAGCCCATGTAAAGCTGTTTCAGCAGAACGAGCTCGTACAGGCACGCATCGATGCGCAGCATCAAGAATGTCTGGAAGCGGAGAGATCGGTCGAAGCTGAGGCTGAAATGCGTGCAGAGGCGGAAAGACACGCTGCAGAGCTGGCGCGCCAACGTGCGCTGTCGGAACGCCTTGCACGTAAAGCAGCAGAAGAGAAGGCCGCATTGCAGGAGAAATTAAAAGCGACAGCTATGTCTCGCATCGCTTTGGATTTCAAGACCAGCGATACGATGCGTTTCGAATTGGAAAGAAGTAATGCCGTCTTTGAGACAGAGAAATTATTGAGCAGATTGCGTAAGAGCAACCTTGTCAGCAAGCTGTCTCAAGCTGCTCTGGTAGCGACGCTGGTCATCACAGCAGGACTTTGGGTAGCTATGCCACAGTTTTCGACTGGCGAGTCTTTGTCTACCATTGCTAACGTGACTCCAACTTCTACCCAAGATGAACGTATCGAAGTGAACGGCATGAAGATGAGCACCGAGTTGACCATGCCAGAGAAGGTCGCGCTGAATACCTTAGCTCAGTAGAAGTTCTCGTAGGATGAAAAAAAAAAGCGTTGGGGTGACCCACCGCTTTTTTGTTTGTAGCGGAAAACTTAGTGTGTGACGCGTGTCACGCCGCCGCTCTCGATGATGCGCACCGTATCGCCGACTTTGAATTCCGCATCGTTGACCGACTTGGCCTGCACGATCGAGATGTGGCTACCGTCTTCCATCTTGATGCCAAACTCAAGGCCGCTCTCGCGGGTGTAGGCTTCTTCAGCTGCCGCACCGACCATGCCGCCGACCACCGCACCTAACACGCTTGCTACTTCACCCGCTTTGCCACTGGCCGCACCACTACCAGCGATACCGCCAGCGATGGTACCAGCTGCCGTACCGACCTGACTTTGCGTGCCTTCGATACGCACCTTGTTGATCTGTTCGATCACACCGACCTTGTAGGTCTGTATCTGGCGCACTTGATCACGTGTATACACATCGCCAGATTTACCTGTGGCGCAAGCGCTCAATAGCAAGACGGCGGAAAGAGAGAGGATCAGTTTTGTATTCATGTTCGTGCTCCTTGAGTTAGTTCGCCGATATCGGACGTTGCTTCGACTGTCGTTATCGGTTTCGGTTCATTTTTTCTATACCCTGGACGCCATTGTTTCAGTAACAGCGCATTGCTCACCACGGAAAGCGAACTCATCGCCATCGCACCACCCGCGATGATGGGGTTGAGCAAGCCCATGGCTGCCAAAGGGATGCCCAACACGTTGTAGGCGAAAGCGAAGAACAGGTTCTGGCGAATCTTGGAAAGCGTCACATGCGACAGGTCGATGGCATCCGCCACGCT
>JBAYTV010000245.1:0-3532 GCA_041675405.1 Sideroxydans sp.
CGACGACACATCTGCCCTTGCGTGAGGTGGCTGATGCCATCACACAAACGTTGCTGGAGAACATCCTGCGCATCATGCAGCGCGATCTGCAAAAACGTTTCGGTATCGCCCATCCGCGCATCTTGGTCGCCGGACTCAATCCGCACGCGGGCGAAGGCGGCCACCTTGGGCGCGAAGAGATCGACGTGATGATCCCCGTGCTGGATAGATTGCGCGCCGAAGGATTCAATGTGGGCCAGCCGTTGCCTGCCGACACCCTGTTCGCCGCCCACCGTTTGCGCGAATGCGATGCGGTACTGGCGATGTATCACGACCAAGGCTTGCCTGTGCTCAAACACGCCAGCTTCGGCGAAGGCGTGAACATCACCCTCGGCCTCCCCATCATCCGCACCTCCGTCGATCATGGCACAGCAATCGAATTAGCCGGTACGGGCAAAGCCAATGTCGGCAGCCTGTTGGAGGCGATCAAGGTCGCAATAGAAATGGCAAAAAATGAGCGGGCATAAGGCAAAAAAACAGTTTGGCCAGAATTTCTTGGTCGATCAGAACATCATCGCCGACATCGTGCGTTGCATCCGCCCCGAAGCGAATGACAATATGGTGGAGATCGGCCCCGGACTCGGTGCGCTGACGCGCCCGCTGTTGAAGCAACTGGACAAACTGCATGTGGTGGAGATCGACCGCGACATCATCGCGCGTTTGAAAACCGACTATCCGCAGGACAAGATCGTCATCCATGAAGGCGACGCGCTGCAATTCGACTTTGCCACTTTAGGCACGCCGCTGCGCATCGTGGGCAACCTGCCCTACAACATCTCCTCGCCGTTGTTGTTCCACTTCGCCGAATACGCCGCACACATCACCGACATGCATTTCATGTTGCAGAACGAAGTGGTGGAACGCATGGTGGCTGATCCCTCAACACCAGCCTACGGACGCTTGTCCGTGATGTTGCAATACCGTTTCTACATGGAGAAACTGCTGGACGTACCACCGGAATCCTTCCGCCCCGCACCAAAAGTCGATTCCGCCATCGTGCGCATGATCCCCATGCCCGCCGACAAGATCATCGTGAAAAACGAATTGCTGTTCGCGCAGATCGTCGGCACTGCCTTCGGCCAACGTCGCAAGACACTGCGCAATACGCTCAAAAGCTTTATGTCCGAAATCGAATTCGCGCAACTGGATATCGACTCTCAGTTGCGTGCCGAGAATCTGGGCGTACCCGAATTCACTCGTATCACCAACTACCTGAGCGGGCGCAGTGCATCCTAGATTCAGTTAGAATCGCGTCCAATCAAATCAACAAAACAAACCCATCATGTCCGACGTCCCGCCCATCGTTCTTACCTTTGCCGCCACCGACCCTAGCTGTGGTGCTGGTATGCAAGCCGACATCCTGACCATCGCCAGCATGGGATGCCACCCCCTGGCCGTGGTGACTGGCATCACCGTGCAGGATTCCAGCGGTGTGGATGACATCCAAGCCGTGGAGGCGGATTGGGTTGTCGATCAGGCACGCACCGTATTGGAAGACATGCCTGTCGCCGCTTTTAAGATCGGCCTGCTGGGTAGCATTGAGAATATTGCCGCCATCGCCGAAGTCATCTCCGACTATCCCGATATCCCGTTGGTGTTCGACCCTGTGTTAGCTTCCGGTCGCGGCGATGAGTTGGCGAACGAGGACATGCTGGATGCGATGCGCGAGTTGCTGTTGCCGCAGACCACCATACTTACGCCGAACAGCATGGAAGCACGCCGCCTGATCATCGATGAAGACAATGACTCCGACGATCCCAATCTGGAGCAATGCGCCAAACGCATATTGGAACTGGGTTGCGAGTACGTACTTATCACTGGCACCCACGAGAACACACCGAAAGTCATCAACACCCTGTACGGTGAACGCGGCATCGTGCGTGCCGACACTTGGCCACGATTGCCCGGCATCTATCACGGCTCCGGCTGCACCTTGGCATCCGCCATCGCCGCGTTACTAGCGAACGGCCTGTCGATGGAAGACGCAGTACACGAAGCACAGGAATACACCTGGGAAGCTTTGAAATACGGCTTCCGTCCCGGTATGGGACAGCACATCCCCGATCGCCTGTTCTGGGCACGTGACGAAGAAGGCGAAGAAAAAGACGGTGAAGAGACTCGACATTGATTCATCCCACACCTGCAAGGTGTGGTCGGTTGCTTCCTCTCCTCTCGGGAGAGGATTGCGCCCGCAAGGGGCAGGCCGCGGTTGTATGTGGCTAAAGCCCCAACAACACACGCACAGGTGAGGGAACACTTGTTCAGCACATTCCCTCACCCTGCCCTCTCCCAAGGTGAGAGGGTGAAAAGCAAGCCGGCCATCGCAGGTCTTTACGCCATCACGCCGGACCTTGCTGACACCAACGAGTTGCTGCGCAAAGTCCGCCTCGCACTACAAGGCGGAGCACGCGTACTGCAATACCGCAACAAGACTGCCGATGCTGCACTTCAATTGCGGCAAGCATCCGCCTTAAGAGACCTCACCCGCGAGTTCGATACCACCTTCATCGTGAACGATGATGCGGCATTGGCCGCACAGGTCGATGCCGATGGTGTGCATCTGGGCGGTGAGGATGGTAGCGTGGCAGCGGCACGTGCTGTGCTCGGCGCAGCCAAGCTCATCGGGGTATCTTGCTATAATCGCGCGCCTTTGGCGTTGACGGCTGTGCAACAGGGTGCGGATTACGTGGCGTTCGGTGCGTTCTTCCCTTCAAGCGTTAAACCCGAAGCCGTGAAAGCGGAAGTATCGATGTTGCGCGATGCGCGCCATCAGATACCCGTATCCATTGTCGCTATTGGTGGAATCACACAACAGAATGGCGCGATGCTGATTGAGGCTGGTGCAGATTCACTGGCCGTCATTTCAGCACTGTGGGATGCACCCGACATCGAAGCAAGCGCAAAAGAATTTTCAACTTTATTCAGTAGGACACAGCAATGACATCTCACAATCAAGAACTATTCGAAGCCTCACAAAAAGTCATCCCTGGTGGAGTGAACTCGCCTGTGCGCGCGTTCCGTTCCGTTGGCGGCACACCGCTGTTCTTTCAGCGCGGACAAGGCGCTTACGTGTGGGATGCGGACGGCAAAAAATACACCGACTTCGTTGGCTCTTGGGGGCCGATGATCGTCGGCCACTGTCATCCTGAAGTGGTCAAAGCGGTACAAGATGCTGCCGCCCAAGGCTTGGGCTTCGGCGCCCCGACTGCGACTGAATTGGAATTGGCGAACCTGTTGTGCAAGATGCTGCCGAGCATCGAGATGGTGCGTCTGGTCAGTTCCGGCACCGAAGCGACCATGAGCGCGATCCGTTTGGCGCGCGGATTCACGGGTCGATCACGCATCATCAAATTCGAAGGTTGCTACCACGGTCACTCCGATGGCCTGCTGGTAAAAGCCGGCTCCGGCGCGTTGACATTCGGTCAGCCTAGCTCGTCCGGCGTACCTGCCGAGATCGCCGCTTTGACGACTGTGTTGGATTACAACGATGCCG
>JBAYTV010000246.1:0-3522 GCA_041675405.1 Sideroxydans sp.
GGAAATCGGTCTTGCTCTTCTCTGCTGTGGCTAGGCAATTAGTCAGATCTTCTTTGATCTGCACGATGAATCTTGCCTTGGCTTGCTCGCGCGCTTGGACCATCGCTTGACGGGTCTGCTCGGCGATGAGTTGTTCTTGTTTGTTCAAATGGTCGAGGTAAAGCCATGTGCCACCCGCTAGTACGATAAGAACGATAGCAGCGATTTTCTTGATCATATGCATCTCCAGTAAGTTATCAATGTCGGCGGCATACATGATAGCCCAAGCGAGGCGCTAGGTGAATCTTTAGGGGGCAGGATTGGGATACAAGCGATGGATACCCTCGATACTAGCCAGCGTCTTTGCGGATAGCGACACTTCGGCGCTATCCAGATCCTCTTCCAACTGTGTAAGTGTAGTCGCGCCGATGATGACGCTACCGGTGAACCAGCGAGTTCTGGCAAAGGCGAGTGCCAGTGTGGCAGGGGATAGGCCAGCTTCTTGCGCGATCCGCATGTATTCCTTTGTTGCGGATGGGACATTGACTTTGTTGTAGCGTTGACCGAAACCCGGGAACAGGGTGATGCGTCCATGAGCATCAGGATCGGCGATGTACTTGCCCGTGAGCCAACCGAATGCCAGCGGACTATAGGCGAGCAGGCCGACTTGCGACTGATGGCAGACTTCAGACAGCCCACTCTCGAAGCTGCGGTTCATCAGGTGATAGGCGTTTTGGATGCTGGCGATCTTGGGCAGGCCAAGCTGTTCCGCGATACGAACGAACTCAGAGACGCCCCATGGAGTCTCGTTACTCAAACCGATGTGCCTGACTTTCCCTGCTTTGACTGATTCAGCTAATGCGGACAATTGCTCTGCGATAGGCGTGCTGTCGTGCTCTTGGGTCACATCGAAGCTAGTGGAGCCGAACATAGGCACATAGCGGTCAGGCCAGTGGATCTGGTAAAGGTCAACGTAGTCGGTCTGTAAGCGGTGCAGGCTGGCATCGATGGCGGCATGGATATGCTCACGGTTCACGCGCGGACCATTGCGTATCCAGCCGAAACCGCGTGAGGGGCCGGCGATCTTGGTGGCAATGACGAGTTTGTCGCGCTGTTGATGTTTGAGCCAGTTACCGATGTAAGTCTCGGTGCGGTGGACAGTCTCGGCACGTGGCGCGACGGGGTACATTTCGGCGGTGTCGATGAAGTTCACCCCGCGCGCTACCGCATAGTCGAGTTGTGCATGCGCCTCAGCCTCGGTGTTCTGCTCTCCAAATGTCATCGTGCCCAGAGAAAGTGCGGATACTTTTAGGTCGCTAGAGCCGAGTTGGCGGTATTCCATGATCAGCCGCGCGTATTGGACTGGGTGGAGAATTGGGTAAGATTTACCTGCGGTGCAGCTTGCCAGCCGGTCTTGCGGTGTTCGGCCACGACATTGGTGAAGATGCCGCCGCGCACATAGAATTTGGCAGTGAGGCTCATGAAGCGCGGCTGGGTGGCAGCGACCAGATCGTCCAAGATGCGGTTGGTCACGTCCTCGTGGAAGTGACCTTCGTTGCGGAAAGACCACATGTACATCTTGAGGCTCTTCAACTCGACGCATTGTTGGTCGGCGATGTAGTCGAGGATGAGGGTGGCGAAGTCTGGTTGCCCAGTCTTGGGGCATAAGCATGTGAATTCAGGCACTTCCATGTGGATGTGGTAGTCACGATTCGGCTGTGGATTGGGGAAGGTCTCCAGTGCTTTGCTGGGTTGGGTCGTCATGTTTGGTCGCCTTTGGGAGTTCGGTTAGAATGCCGCGCATTATAACGTTTGCTCGATTCCAAATTGCGTCTCAGTCAAATCAAATTAGCCGGTTTCAAGTCCTTCGTTGATCCAACCCATATTTCCCTGCCGGGGCAGTTGGTAGGTATCGTCGGCCCGAACGGTTGCGGTAAATCCAACGTCATCGATGCTTTGCGCTGGGTGTTGGGTGAGTCGCGCGCTTCGGCTTTGCGTGGCGAATCGATGCAAGACGTCATCTTTAACGGTTCTGGCAATCGTAAGCCCGTGTCACGTGCGAGTGTCGAACTGGTGTTCGACAACTCTTTGGGTAAGGTCGGTGGCCAATGGGCCAGTTACGCCGAGATCTCCATCAAACGCGTGTTGCAGCGTGACGGGGATTCGAACTACTACATCAATAATCAGAACGTACGCCGCAAGGACATCACCGACATCTTTCTAGGTACCGGTGTCGGTGCTCGCGCTTACGCCATCATCGAACAGGGCATGATCTCGCGCATCATCGAGGCTAAACCCGAAGAGTTAAGGGTGTTCTTGGAAGAGGCGGCAGGTGTGTCCAAATATCGTGACCGCCGTCGCGAGACCGAGCTTCGTCTTGGCGATACGCGTGGCAATCTGTCTCGTGTGTCCGACATCCTGCACGAACTGGGCAACCAGTTAGGCCACCTGACTGGGCAAGCAGAGATCGCCAAGACCTACCGCGAATTGGAGGCGCGTCGTGAAACGACGCAGCGACTGTTGTGGTTGGTGAATAAGCAAGAATCAGAAGCGCGCCGTGTACGTTATGCGCAACAAGTCGAAAAGACCAAGAACGAGTTGGAATCCGAGATCGCCAAGTTGCGTGAGGTGGAAAGCAAATTGGAAGGGGCGCGCACCGAGCATTTTGCTTTGTCTGATGCGCTGCATGCGAAACAAGGTGATTTGTACGCTTCCAATGCAGAAGTCGCTCGATTAGAGCAGCAGATATCTTTCTTGGTAGAGCAACGTAACCGCTTGGCGCAACAGATACAGAACGGTGAGCGCCAGATCGCTCAGCAAAAATCGCAACTGCAAGGATTGAAGACCTTGCAGGAACATTGGTTGAGGCAACAAGAGGATAGCGGTACACGCGTCACGGTTTGCGAGGAGCGCGCAGCAACCGAAGCGCAGTCACTGCCGCAAGCCGAGGAGGCTACGAAGGTCGCTCAGGAGCGGCATAACGCGATGCAGCGCGAACAACTGCTGATCCAACAGCAGCTACAACTGGCCGAGACTCAGCGCGCGCATATCCAAGGCAACGTCCAACAACTGGATAGCCGTCGTTCACGTTTGTTGTTGGAGCGTGACAATCTACCGCGTGCTGATGAGGAAGGCTTGCAACAGGCGCAGCAGCAGTTGGCTGAGATGCAGATGCGTCATGAAGAGCAACAGCAGCAGCTGGCACAACTACAAGAACAACTTCCCTTGGCTGATGCGGCCAGACGTGAGGCGCGCGATGCGGCGCAGGAGTTGGAGCGCCAGTTGTCACAAGTCGAAGCGCGTATGAATGCGCTCAAACAGTTGCAATCGCAAGTGGATAACGACAAGAATTTGAAGGCATGGTTGGAGCGTCACCAATTGGACAGTGCGCCACGTCTGTGGCAGTCCATCCGCATCGAGCAAGGCTGGGAAGATGCGCTGGAGGCGGTGTTGCGCGAGCGTATCAATGCCTTGTCCCTTGCTCGTTTGGAGGATGCATCGAGCTGGAGCGATGTTCCTCCAGCCAAGTTGGCGGTCTATGCC
>JBAYTV010000247.1:0-3516 GCA_041675405.1 Sideroxydans sp.
GAGGTCAGCACACTGATGGAACTCCCCGCCCACCCCCCCAGAGACACGGTGACGTAGAACATCCACAGCGACCCATCCGGCGCGCGTGTCGCCACGGGATTGCCCACCTTGGAGATGTAACGATGCAGACCGCGTTGCGTATCGCCACGGCCGATCACCGCCTGCTCATCGCTCCACCCATCTTTTGCGGGATCGAACACCGCGCTGTTGACGGTCACATCCGCCGCCCCCTCGCGACTGCCGGAGAACCAGAACGCGCGTACCCGACCATCCTTCAACTCGACCAGCGAAGCGGCATGCGTCTGAGTGTTGAGGCGACTTGAGGCGAAATGGGAATCGATACGCCCCTGTGGCGCGACCGTCTCGGCGACGCGCACGGTCTGGCGGCGCCCTTTCTTGCGCACCACCACCTGCTTCACGACCAGCGTCTTCTCGGGCATCTTCACTTCTGGCACGGGCGGCATGCGGAATCCATAAGCCACATGCCAAGCAGAGGCTTTGAACAAAGCCATCGAGAAGGCGGTCAGCACGAACGCCAATAGCGCCAGCCTTTGATATTTCCCCATCAACGACATCCCTCTTTTTGTGTGCTTATTTGTTTTAGACGATTTTCTTGCGGTGCTTCAAGCAACCACTCGCGCTCGAACAGATGTTGATATACCTCGCCCTTGAGCATCGCGTGCAACTCATCACTGTTGTGGCGACCGCGTATCTCCAAGCGTTGCCCGATGACTTCGCAGCCTGCGCACGGTTTGGCTTGCAAGGGCAGGCGCACCGCGAACAGCGGATAGCGCTCCGCCATCTGCTGCATGCTCAGACCCCAATTCTCCTGATAGCCATACACCTGCGCTCCTTTCAGCATGATGTTCGGACCTTCGAAATGTGCGCGGAAGTTGCACGGCACCCACACCGTTTTGCCCTGCACGTATTGTTTTGTCTCTGCACCGTATGTGCCGAGTGCCCCATCAAACGGGCGCAAGAATGCCGCCAGACCCAACAAGGTGAGTAGCGCCACCACATTCAGCAGACCGCGCGTCCAAGTCTTTATGAAGATAGCCAACAAGCCCAACACCACGGTCGCACTCATCAACAGCCAATAGCCAAAACCATACAAGCCGCCGACCTCGTCCTCCAAGCTATTGGCCAACCAACCGAACAAAGCGAGTACCACGCCGAAGGCTGCGACACTGAGCACGAACACCCAGCGCGGGATGCGATGCCAGTTCAGCGCACACAGCAAAGCCACACCCGGCATCGCTTCCAACAAATAACGCGCCGTGCGCTGACTGGGGATGGCGAACACCACGAACAACACCGCCATCCATATCCACACCAATCGTTCTACTTCACTCAGATAATGACGGCGGCGATAGGCCAGCACGAACACCGCCGCCACAGGGAACGCCAACAACCCCGCGTTCATCGGATAGCCCAGCATCAGCGCCCATACACTGCTACCACCCCAAAAGAATTGACCCCAATAACTTCCCGAATGCGCGTCGAACTTGCTCGCGTTCTCACCCATCACGAACTCGCGCCACACCGACTGCGGATCAGGGTCGAACACGAACCACAGCGCGAACAGCCCCAGCGCGATGCCGCCCGCCAACACAGGCTTGAACGCGTCGCGTACGAAGAACTCGCGCCATTGATAACGACGCTGATGCAGATACCACCACACCAAAATTAAACCGATAGGCGCGAGTAGCGCGAATGATTTGTAGAGCAGTCCGATACCGATCTCGACACCCAACAGCGACGGCATCCAGAGTCGCGAATTGAAACTGAACGCACGCCAATACAACAAAGTGAAGAAGGGCAGGAACAACCAGAACACCTCGCCCGGATTGACCAAGAAGGGGCGGCCATAACGATAGGTGCTGAAGAACGCAAGGTAGGTGAGTGCCGCGACAAAGCCCGTCTCGGCCTTGCCCGTGAGTCTTTTCGCCAACAGGAAGAGCAGTAGCGCCGTGAGCAAGGTGTAGATCACGCTGAGATAGCGCAGATGCCACCAGTCCCACTCCGTTCCCCAATGCGTAGCGGCGATGCCCTGCCAGAACACCAGCGGCGGCTTGGTGTTGCGCATATCGTCCAAGTTGGATCGCAGGGGCAACCAATCACCGCTCTGCGCTGTCATGCGTGTGATATGGGCGTACACCTCTTCATCGCCATTGCGCGGGATATGCAGACCATCGAGGCCGTACAGATAGACGAACACCGCCAGCAACAAGGCCACGAGATATCGGGTCACAGGCGTGGCGACGATACGGCTCAACATATCAATCTAGTTTGTCCAAATCATTGAAAGACGTCAGCTTGGTGCGGCCGAAGGTCCAGATGTCATTGAGCAGGAAGTTCAACACACTGGTCACGCCGATCGCGATGAGGTTGGCGATCTGATAATAGAAGTGTGGCGCCAACAGATTGGTGAACACGATCTGCAAGATGATGCTCAAGCTACACGCCAACGAGTATTGGCCGAACTGCGCCGGCAAAGACAGATGGTGATATTGCTTGCGGTCCGCCCACGTCCAATAACGGTTCCACATGAAGTTATTGAGTGTTGCCAAGAAGATAGCCAAGGCCAAGGAAAGATTGAGGCGTATCTCGGTCGTCTGCACCGTGTTGAACAGGAACTCCTGCGCCATGTACAGCACGCCGATATTCACCACCGTGCCGGATGCGCCGACCGTGCCGAACTTCAAGAAGCGCCGCGAGAAGATGCGGCGTAGCAGCGAAGCCGTGCGCATCCTGATCTTGAACGGGGATGCCATCCTAGTTCGCACCCTGCAACAGAGTTCGTGCCTTCAACAACACGTGCTCCGGGGTGATCTGTTGCAGACATTGGTTGTTACCGTCACAAGGTGAGAGGCGATGGTTGTAGGCAGTCAGACAGGGCGAGCAAGACAGCGATGCGTAAAGGCAATGGATGTTCGGCGCGAGCGGACTGTATAACGCGGGCGTCTCCGGCCCGAAGAACACCAAGGTCTGCAGGGGCGTGAGCGCGGCGAACTGCCCTGGTCCGCCGTCATTGGTCACCAACAAAGAAGCATGATGGAAGATAGCCAACAGATGACGTACCGACTTGGTATAACCGGTGAGGTCGATGCACAAGTCATGTTTGCAATGCGCCACGATCTCCAACGCCAACGGTTTGGCATCCGGCAGGCCGATGAGGCCGACCGCATAGCCCTCCTTCAGCAGTTCATCGCACAGGCGTTTGTAGTAAGCAGGCGGCCAAGCGCGGATGGGCAACAACCCTCCGTCCGGATAGACCAGCACCAACTTCTTGCCCTGAAGCACGGGGAAGTCTTTGAGCAGTTGTGCGGTGATGCCCTCCATCTCGCCCGCGTCGAATTGCAACATCGGCGGCGCGCTCACTTCATGTGCAGGTGCTTTGGCGATCGGTGCGCCGTTTGATTCGATCGCATCCACCATGGTAAGGAACTGTTGAGACAGATGGCGGTAGGGGTTGTACATCACCTTGCGGTTCATGAACGTGCCGCGATACAGACC
>JBAYTV010000248.1:0-3512 GCA_041675405.1 Sideroxydans sp.
ACCCAACAACAGCGGGCTACCTTTACGTGCGGCGATGAGTTGATGCGGATTGTCCGCAGCCACGACACCGATGGCGTAGGCACCCACCAACTGCGACAGCGCCATCTGCGTAGCGATCAGCAGACTGCCTTGGGCGTAGTGACTATGTATCAGGTGAGCGATCACTTCGGTGTCGGTATCCGAGGTAAACACATAACCCTGAGTGGTCAGCTCGACGCGTAGTTCTTCGTAGTTCTCGATGATGCCGTTGTGTACGACTGCAATGAGATCTCGACTCATGTGCGGGTGAGCGTTGCGTTCACTTGGCACGCCGTGGGTCGCCCAGCGCGTGTGAGCGATCCCTAACTCACCGTAAGTGTTCGCGCTCTTTTGTTTCAACTCGGCGACGCGCCCTGCACTGCGCACACGCTCCAGTTTCGCATCATGCACCACGACCAGACCGGCCGAGTCATATCCGCGATATTCCAAGCGCAACAATCCATTCACCAGAATGGACACGATGTTTCGTTTAGCTACTGCTCCTACGATTCCGCACATAGTTAACCTCAAATAATCTACTGCGCGATTCGATAGCCGCGTTGCGCGGTGCTCGTTCCTCGCCTACCTTACGGTATGTCTTCGTTCGCTGCGCTCCGTGCGCCTTGCTCTCAAATCGCTCGCTACGATTCTTTGAGCTTAACTCACACCTTTATTTCTTCACTTTCTGCGGGCGCTTCCACCCGGTGATGGTTATCTGTTTGCTACGCGACAGAGTCAGTTCGTAATCGGGTGCGTCTTTGGTGATGGTCGAGCCCGCGCCGATGGTCGCGCCCTTGCCCACACGGACGGGAGCGACGAGTTGCGTATCGGAGCCGATGAAAGCATCGTCTTCGATGATGGTGCGGAATTTATTCGCGCCATCGTAATTGCAGGTGATGGTGCCTGCGCCGATGTTGACGCGACTACCCACCGTGCTGTCCCCGATATAACTCAGATGGTTGGCTTTGCTACCTTTACCGATCTCGCTATTTTTGATCTCGACGAAGTTGCCCACGTGAGCGTCCTCTGCCAACTTTGTGCCAGGACGCAGGCGCGCATAGGGTCCGATGTGACAGTTAGCCCCTACTTCGCTACTGTCTATGTGGCTGAAGGCTGCGATCTGTGTACCTTGTTCGATGCGGGCGTTTCGGATGACGCTGTAAGCCCCCACTCGCACACGATCTCCCAATGCCACTTCTCCCTCGAAGATGCAGCCCACGTCGATCTCGACATCGCGCCCACAGCTCAGATTCCCGCGCACGTCCAAACGTGCTGGGTCCGCCAAGGTGACTCCTTGTTCCATCAATTTAACCGCAACCGTTTGTTGCCATACTCGCTCCAAGGTAGCGAGTTGAGATTTGTTATTGATGCCTTCGACTTCCCATCGGTGGGCGGGTTGTGTCGAACTCACAGGGATGCCATCCGCCACAGCCATTGCTACGATGTCGGTAAGGTAGTACTCACCTTGGGCGTTGTTGTTACCCAACTTGCTCAACCACTCGCGCAACTTTTTGGTTGGCGCGAGCAGGATGCCCGTGTTCACTTCGGTGATCTTGCGTTGCTCGTTGTTCGCGTCTTTTTCTTCGACGATGCACTGAATCGCACCTTGTGCATTGCGCACGATACGGCCATAACCTGTCGGGTTGTCTAGATTCACCGTGAGCAATACCAAGCCCTCACCAGCCTGTTGCATCTGCTGCAAAGTTTGCGCTTGGGTCAGCGGCACATCGCCGTACAACACCAGCGTGCGGCTATCGTCTGCGAGGTGTGGCATCGCTTGTTGTACGGCATGTCCGGTACCGAGTTGCGGTTCTTGCATGACGAACTTCGCGCCATAGCTAGTCATCGCTTGCGGCACTGCATCACCGCCATGTCCATACACTACGCAGATATGTTCTGCCTTCAGTTCGACCGCTCTATCCAAGACGTGCTGCACCAACGGTTTCCCCGCGAGTGCATGCAACACTTTGGGTTTGCCGGAGTACATGCGTGTACCTTTGCCGGCAGCGAGGATGACGATATTCAAGGCGTTCATATCAGTGGCTTTTTGAGGATGGCGAAGTATATCGTCCAGACAACAAAAAAGCAGCCGAAGCTGCTTTTTGTTGATTGCTTTTGATGTGCTGCTTAGTGCGTGTTCTTGCGCATTTGAGAGATTGCACGCAGTTGAGCCAGCGCCTCGGCCAGTTCTGCTTGAGCTGCCGCGTAGTCGATGTCGGAACTGCGGTTCTTCATCGCTTCTTCAGCTGCTTGCTTCGCTTCCAGTGCACGCGCCTCATCCAAGTCGGCACCACGGATGGCGGTATCTGCCAACACAGTGATGACGTTAGGCTGGATCTCCAGCATGCCGCCGGAGACGTAGACCAACTCTTCTTGTTCTTGATCTGGGCGCTTGATGCGAACCGCACCTGGTTTGATACGCGTCATCAACGCAGTGTGGCGCGGGTAGATCCCCAGCTCGCCCATTTCGCCTGGAACGACGACGAATTCAGCCAAGCCGGAGAAGATCTGCTCTTCTGCGCTCACCACATCTACATGTACGGTCATTGCCATGGTTGCTCCCGATTATTATTGCAGGGTCTTGGCTTTTTCGACTGCTTCTTCGATGCCGCCGACCATGTAGAACGCTTGCTCTGGCAGATGATCGTACTCACCGTCAACGATCGCCTTGAAGCCCTTGATGGTCTCTTTCAGCGTGACGTATTTGCCTGGCGCGCCAGTGAACTGTTCAGCAACGTGGAACGGTTGCGACAAGAAACGTTGGATCTTACGTGCACGGGCAACAGCCAATTTGTCTTCCGGTGCCAACTCGTCCATGCCCAGAATCGCGATGATGTCGCGCAATTCTTTGTAGCGTTGCAGCGTTTGCTGAACGCGACGTGCCACTGTGTAGTGTTCTTCGCCCACGACCAACGGGTCGAGCTGGCGCGAAGTGGAGTCCAGTGGATCGACCGCTGGGTAGATACCCAGAGAAGCGATGTCACGCGACAACACGACGGTGGAGTCTAGGTGCAAGAAGGTGGTCGCTGGAGATGGGTCGGTCAAGTCATCCGCTGGAACGTACACAGCTTGGATGGAAGTGATCGAACCTACCTTGGTCGAAGTGATACGCTCTTGCAAGCGGCCCATTTCTTCAGCCAGTGTCGGTTGGTAACCCACAGCGGAAGGCATACGACCCAGCAACGCGGAAACTTCGGTACCGGCCAGTGTGTAACGGTAGATGTTATCCACGAAGAACAGGATGTCGCGGCCTTCGTCACGGAATTTCTCAGCCATGGTCAAACCGGACAGCGCAACACGCAAACGGTTACCAGGCGGTTCGTTCATCTGACCGAACACCATCGCGACTTTGGACTTGGTGTAGTCTTCCGTATTAATAACTCCAGCTTCTGTCATTTCATGATAGAAGTCGTTACCTTCACGAGTGCGCTCACCCACACCTGCGAACACGGACAGACCCGCGTGTTGCTTGGCGATGTTGTTGATCAGTTCCA
>JBAYTV010000249.1:0-3499 GCA_041675405.1 Sideroxydans sp.
ACATAAGGCAATACGGCGTATGCACCGCCAATCGTGAGGAATGCAGCTTGCGTGAAGAATTCGCCCATCTCGAACAAGGCGGGTTGCCCGTTTAACAACCACATCACTGCCGCCCAGATGAATACAAACGCGCCTGTCATCAGGGTGAATCTTTGCCACGAAAAGACTGTGTGTGCGGGGGGAGGTGTGTGGTCGTCGATCAAAGCAGCGCCGTATGTTTTGTTGGATGCGCCATGTCCGCCGCCGCTTTTGAATTTGGCCGGAAAGAGTTTTCCGCCGATGCCCCCCAATATCCCTGCGCCTAGCACGATCCACGGAAAGTCTATTTTGAAAAAGAAGATGCCAATGAAGGCAAACGCAGAAATTCCCCAGAGCAATTCGTTTTTAAGGGCGCGCGAACCGATACGCCAAGCGGCGAACAATACAACGGCGACAACAGCGGGTTTTATCCCGTAGAAAATGCCTTGAACCAGCGGCACGTCGCCATAGCTCAGATACATCGCGGCCAGAGCAGAAAGCAAGATGAAGGCAGGCATGAAGAACAGGATGCCCGCAACGAGCGCACCGCGAATACCGTGCATTAGCCAACTGATATAGATTGCCAGTTGAATAGCTTCTGGACCGGGAAGCAACATGCAGAAATTTAGGCCATGCAGAAATCGGTGTTCGGAAATCCAGCGGCGTTTCTCCACTAATTCTTGATGCATCAGGGCGATTTGTCCGGCGGGCCCGCCGAAGCTGATGAAGCCCAGTTTGAACCAATACCAGAAGGCTTGCCTCAGAGTGACCTGTGCGGGAGGTTGTGTGTTATCAGCAGTGGGTTGCGGTGCGTCCATGACTTCTCCTTGGAATATCCAATGATGAAGCAAGCCTTGGACGGTGAACTGTCTTGAAGCGGGGAGGCTGCATTATCCCCGATGGAATGTTTGATTATGTCTTACTTCGTCATTACGGCGCAGGCCGAAAACGAAGCTGGGTTTCAAGGGTAGTGCATCGAATCAGACCTGATGGCGTGCGTACCAAAATAAATCTAACATTTAATAGCCGCACGAGCGTTCAGACTCGTGCGGCTGATTAATCTTTGCTGGTTACTTTAGGGCTTCTTGGGTGTGGTGTAAGGCACTTCTTTCTGATGCGGCTCCCAAGTGGTTTCATAGCCAACAAAAAACTGCCCCGGTACGATTTCTTTCTGACGGGTGGTTACGTGGAATGCGTGGCCATCTGGAATCTTGGGGCGGCAAAATGGTTTCTTATCATCACTCATAGTTCTATCTCCTTAGGTTGTAGAAAACGGTGGGTCAAAAATGGGAAGTGTGTAAACAGGCATCTCTACCTTTCCCACTTTTCTGGCGAAATTATACTGGTTGTCAACGTGTGTAATGACCCCTCTTTGGGATTACATGGCGTACCCCTCCTTGGGGATTCTCAACGTCTCCTTTGTAGCGTGGGATGAGGTGGATGTGCACGTGAAAGATGCTTTGCCCAGCCGCTTGTCCCGCATTGACACCGATGTTGTAGCCGTCTGGTTTGAACTCCTCGTCGAGCAGTTTCTTTTCCTCTTTGATGAGCTGCATGCAGGCAGCGACTTCTTCCGTTGTCAGTTCAAAGAAGCTGGCGACATGGCGACGCGGGATGACTAGGGTGTGGCCCGGGCTTGCGGGGTAGGAATCACGCGCACTGAAAGCAAGCTCATGTTGTATGGATACCCCACGCGCATCTTTGCAAAACAGGCAAGGATCATTGGGGTCCCTTTTCTTTTCTTGTGTGGCTTCAGTCGACAACAGCACACCTCTTTCTGTAAGTTATACTCAGACAAATATTCATATTAGCGAGGAAAATATCGTGGCATCGAATAAAGGAAGGGCTTACTTTGCACTGCTTGGTTATCATTTCAACCCCGACGACATCACACGCCTGCTTGGGATAGAACCCACCTCCACCAATGCTGCGGGGGCACACAGCGGCCTGGATAAACCCGTCATCAGTTCCTGGGAGTTGTCCACGGAGGCCGTTGCCGGAGTGGTGGACGTTTTCGCCTTAACAGACATCATCGTCAAGCAGCTGGAACCGATTAAAGAAAAGATCGTTGAAGTCTGTAAAAGCCACAATCTGTCACCAAGGTTGGGCGTGGTGCTGACTTTATCGGTCGATAAAGGTGAATCCAGCCCCGAAGTCGGGTTCGGTGCCCGAACGATCCGTTTCCTAGCGGATACCGGCTCATTCATTGAGGTGGAAAATAAACTTTCCGAGCGGGTTTGATTCATTCTTCACCCCGCAATCTGGCTGTTAAGCGCTGTTAGCTGTGACTGCGCTTTTTTCAGCTGTTCCTCGCAATGCATTAAACAGAGTGGTTGAAGCGCGTGAGGAAAACATTCCAGGATAACTTCGAACTCATCCGCGATCTCTTCTGCAAGCACAGCGTCATTTGTTAATTGGGCCAGTACATTTTGTGCGGTCGCCTTATTCACCCGGCAGATGACTGCCACATGGATAGGCAACTGCTGCTCCATGCTGACCGTCAATGCCAATTCATAGGAATTGATCGCTTCTTTTAGGCGATCGGGATTTTCTTCCGACTCACCGAGATGATGCAAGGTGACGGCCCGATTGTTGTGTGTGGCAGTCAGCTCCAATGCGTAATCATCTGCGTCGAGTACGGCAAGGGCATTCTTATAGGCAACGACAGACTTTTGAAGTTGGCGGTTTCCTTTAAGCAATTTCCCGAACGTATGCAAAGTAACACCCAGTTGATGCATGGTGTACGTCCAATCTTGCGGGGATTTTTCTCGTGTCCAAACCAGTAAAGCATTGGTGTAAGCATCTACAGCGATATTTAATGGCTTTGTAGCATCAAGTAGCCGACCAAGCGACTGGTTAGCCGTGCCCAGGTTATATTGCGTGGCTGCCCATTCCAGAGGAGAGCTTTCCTGAGTGAATTCCTCCAATGCCCTACTAAAACACAGGATGGCCCGTTCAAATAATTCCGCATCTCTCCGTTGCTGTCCCAGTGCGGCAAGAATGTTTCCGAGATTGTTCTGTGTCTCCGCCCAGACTAATGGCTCACGGGCGCGACTGATTTTTGCAGCAAGATCACCCGTATCGGTAGTGTCTGCCAGCGATGCCTCAAGTGCCTCGCGTAAACTCTCGTAAATTCTAGAACTGAATCGGTGCTGCTCATAATTTCCCCGTGTGTAACGGAAATTATCCGCTACAGTAACTTGGGTATCCGGGACAGCCGCCGCGGCCACCTCTTCACTCAACATGCCTATAGAATTCGCCACTGCACGTTCCAAGGCTATGTTCTTCGGGAAAATTATGTAATTGGTTGAGAATTTCATTTTGCTCGGTCAAGTATTTCATTTAAGTCAGGATCGGCACCGACTGCTCCGCCAAGCTCGATTTCTTCCTCGGTAGCTTCACGAATAGACAAGACTTTCAGCATGAAAGTGACTTCCCTGCCGCAAAGGGGGTTATTGCCGTCGACAGTCAACGTCTTGTC
>JBAYTV010000250.1:0-3474 GCA_041675405.1 Sideroxydans sp.
ACTGTTGGTGCGGCTGCTTCGTGGCAGGTACCGCGTTGCAGCTGCATGGACACCGATGCGGCGAACGCACTGCCGGTGAATATCGGCAGCCACAGTAGCATCAGAACAGCAACGAATTTTCTGGTTAGGCGAGACATGGGCGCAGTGTGGCAAAGTGATGCGCGATAGTCAATCGGCCTGAAGTTTAGCCCCTGTTCGTAGTGGAGGAATTTAGTCATTGTCAGCATCCCACTCAGGCGTTACAGTTCGACACATCCACAAACAAAAATAAGAGGTTCGATATGGCGATACTGATAACGATCGTGGTGCTGGCAGTCCTACTTTTACTCGCATTCTTTCGTGCCTCGATATGGAGTTGGTTGATCGCCATCTCGGTGATCGTTCCCGTGGTGGCCATCGAGAGCCGTATCTCTGGCGAGGCGCTGCAAACTGTCTATATCGCACTCACTATCTTTGTGTTGGTGCTCGGCGTTCCTTTCTTGCGCCGCTTGTTGATCAGCAGCTTCATCCTCAAGATTTTCCGCAAGATTCTTCCCCAAGTCTCACAGACCGAACAAGAAGCGCTGGACGCAGGCACCGTGTGGTGGGATGGCGAGTTGTTCAGTGGTCGTCCGCGTTGGACCAAATTATTGGCGATGCCCAAGACAGGGATCAGTGCCGAAGAGCAGGCCTTTCTCGATAACGAAGTCGAGCAGCTGTGCGCCATGATCGACGATTGGGATATCACCCATACACGACAAGACTTGTCGCCCGCGACGTGGCAGTTCATCAAGGATAAAGGTTTCTTCGGCATGATCATTCCGAAGGAATACGGCGGCTTGGAGTTCTCGGCGCAAGCGCACTCGGCGGTGGTGACCAAGGTGGCCTCGCGTAGCGGTACGGCCGCAGTGACGGTGATGGTGCCGAACTCTCTCGGCCCGGCTGAATTGTTGTTGAAGTACGGTACCAAGGAACAGAAAGACAAATATCTGCATCGCCTCGCCAAAGGGTTGGAAGTACCTTGCTTCGCCTTGACCGGCCCGATGGCAGGTTCCGATGCGGGAGCGATCCCCGATGTGGGTATCGTATCCTACGGCGAATTCAATGGTCAGCAGAACGTGCTTGGCTTGCGCGTGACATGGGAGAAACGCTACATCACGTTGGCGCCTGTAGCCACCTTGCTCGGCTTGGCCTTCAAGTTATATGACCCGGATCACCTGCTGGGGGCGGAGAGGTCACGCGGTATCACGCTGGCGCTGATCCCTACCGATACACCCGGAGTGGAAGTCGGGCGTCGCCATTTCCCGCTGAATTCGGCTTTTCAAAACGGACCGACTACCGGCAAGGACGTTTTCATCCCGATGGATTACATCATCGGCGGTACACAGCGCATCGGCCAAGGCTGGCGCATGTTGATGGAGTGTCTGGCCGCTGGTCGTTCTATCTCCTTGCCTGCGAGTGCGACAGGCGGTGTCAAACTGGCGGTGCGCAGCAGCGGTGCTTACGGTCGCGTGCGTAAACAGTTCCATGTGCCGGTCGGCAAGTTCGAAGGGGTGGAAGAAGCGTTGGCACGCATCGGCGGCCACGCCTATGCCATGGATGCGGCGCGCAAGATGACGGCGTTGGCAGTGGACTTGGGGGAGAAGCCATCGGTGGTCTCAGCTATCGTCAAGTACCACTGTACCGAGCGCGGACGCATCGTCATCAACGACGCGATGGATGTACATGGAGGCAAGGGCATCTGCATGGGGCCGGAGAACTATCTGGCGCGCGCCTATCAACAGACGCCCATCGGCATCACGGTGGAAGGCGCGAATATCCTCACGCGTAGTCTCATCATCTTCGGGCAGGGCGCGATACGTGCCCATCCCTATGTACTGAAAGAGATCCAGGCTGCGCACGAGCAGGATGCCAAGAAAGCAGTGCGCAACTTCGATGAGGCTTTCTTCGCCCACATCAGTTTTAGTCTGAGCAATGCGGTGCGTACGTTGGCCTACGCCATATCGGGCGGACGTTTGATCGCAGTGCCGACCGAACAGCCGACCCACCGTTACTATCAGCAGATGACGCGCTATGCGGCCGCGTTCGCGTTCGCGTCCGACATCGCCATGCTGTCTTTGGGTGGCGCGCTGAAACGCCGCGAGAAACTCTCCGCGCGTTTGGGGGACGTGTTGAGTCAACTCTATATCTGCTCGGCCATCTTGAAGAAGTTCGAGGATGATGGTCGTCCTGCAGAAGATGTGCCCTTGATGCAATAGGCGGTCGAAGATGCACTGTTCCGTATCCAGACGGCTTTCGACGGTGTGTTGCAGAACTTCCCTAACCGCTTCTTTGCTTTGCTGATGCGTGTGCTCATCTTCCCGCTGGGTCAATGCCGCAGACCGCCATCGGATCAACTCGGTCATCAAGTCTCTACGCTGTTGATGAAGCCGGGGGCGGCACGCGACCGCCTGACCGCAGGCATGTATTTGCCGACTGATGAAGCGGATGCCATCGGTGCTTTGGAAGCGTCGCTGACTAGTACCTTGCTGTGCGAGCCACTGCAAGCCGAGCTGGAAAAGGCGCGCAAAGGGGGTAAGCTCAAATCACTCGATGAATTGCAGTTGGCCGCCGAGGCGCGTGACAAGGGTCTCATCACGCCGGAGCAAACTCTGCAGTTGGAGCGTGACTATGCGCTGCGGCGCAAAGTCATCATGGTGGACGATTTCGCACCGGAGGTGCTGAGGGCGAACCCGGTATGAGCGATCTGCGCGACATGGTCGTCTTCATCACCGGCTCCAGTCGAGGTATCGGTCGCGAGATAGCACTGCGTTGTGCGCGGGATGGCGCAAAGGTCGTCATCACGGGCAAGACAGTCGATCCGCATCCAAAGTTGCCAGGCACCATCCACTCAGTCGCCGAGGAGGTGGTTGCGGCGGGTGGGCAGGCGTTGGCGATCCAGATGGACGTGCGCGATGAGAACGCCATCGTAGCGGCGGTCGCGCAGACGGTCGCACATTTCGGTGGTATCGATGTGCTGGTCAACAACGCGAGTGCCATCCAACTCACACCGACTTTGCAGACACCCACCAAACGTCTTGATCTGATGTGGGATGTGAACATGCGCGCGACCTTCTTGGCTTCGCAGGCGTGTATCCCGCATCTAAAGGAGGCGAAGAATCCCCATGTGCTGGCCTTGTCGCCACCGCTAGATATGCAGGCAAAGTGGTTCGCGCCGCATGTCGCCTACACCATGTCCAAATTCGGCATGAGCATGGTGATGTTGGGGATGGCGAAAGAGTTCGCTGCCGATGGCATCGCCTTCAATGCGCTGTGGCCGCGCACCACCATCGCCACCGCCGCCATCGAATTCAATTTCCCTGCGGCCATCCTGCGTGCCTCGCGCAAACCGGCCATCATGGCGGATGCGGCGCATGCCATCCTGCTGCGCGACAGTGCCATGTGTAGTGGCAATTTCTTCATCGATGAGGACGTGTTGCGAGAGTCCGGCATCAC
>JBAYTV010000251.1:0-3433 GCA_041675405.1 Sideroxydans sp.
ACACTTCGCCTTTTTTGACGCGTGAACGTGGAGCGGCATCACGGATGCTGACCTTGATTACATCGCCTACGCTAGCGTAGCGACGCTTGGAACCGCCCAACACCTTGATGCACATAACAGAGCGCGCACCAGTGTTGTCAGCTACATTCAAAACAGACTGCATTTGTATCATTTATCAATCTCCAACTTTGTCCGCCCGCGGCGGCTAGTTTTGGAACCCGTTCGGGTTAGGCCGCCGCAAGCGACGGTGAAACGAAGCCGCGCATTCTATTCAAACTTGCCTACATGCGCAAGCACTAAATGAAAATTATGCTGCTTGAGCTTTCTCAATCAGCTTGGTCACGCGCCAAGACTTTGTCTTGGACAGCGGACGCGTCTCTTCGATAGTGACCACATCGCCTTGACCGAACTCATTGTTCTCGGCATGTGCGTGGTATTTCTTGGAAACACGGACAATTTTGCCCAAGACTGGATGTTTGACCTTACGCTCAACCAACACAGTGACGGTTTTGTCCATCTTGTTACTGACTACTGTTCCAGTCAGCGCACGTTTCAGAGTGGTTTCGCTCATTGCTGCACACCTTTTTCAGTCAATACTGTTTTTACACGCGCAATGTCACGACGCACTTTGCTCAACTGACTCGTATTGCTCAGTTGCTGCGTCGCCAATTGCATACGCATACCGAACTGCGCCTTGTTCAAGGACAGCAACTCTTGTTGCAGATCGGCTACCGATTTATTCTTCAGTTCACTCGACTTCATGATCACGCCCCTACCTGTCTAACTACAAATGTCGTGGCGATCGGCAATTTTGCAGAAGCCAACGAGAACGCTTCGCGCGCCAACTTCTCATCCACACCATCCATCTCGTACAACATCTTACCCGGACGAATCTCGGCGACGTAGTACTCTGGATTCCCCTTACCGTTACCCATACGGACTTCGGCAGGTTTCTTTGAGATCGGCTTATCCGGGAAGATGCGGATCCAGATACGACCGCCACGCTTGATGTGACGAGTCATCGCACGACGTGCTGCTTCGATCTGACGTGCAGTCAAGCGACCGCGGGCAACAGCTTTGAGGCCGAATTCGCCGAAGCTCACTTTATTGCCGCGCGTTGCAATGCCGGTGTTACGGCCTTTTTGCTCTTTGCGGTACTTTCTTCTAGCTGGCTGTAGCATGTTTAGCTCCCGACTTTCTTACTTTTTTCTCTGGCTCAGCCGCTACTGCTGCCGCGACTTCTTGCTGTGAATTTACATCGCCTTTGTAGACCCAGACCTTGACGCCGATGATGCCGTAGGTCGTCTTTGCTTCAGAGAAGCCATAGTCAATGTCGGCACGCAATGTATGCAATGGCACACGGCCTTCGCGATACCACTCGGTACGCGCGATCTCGATACCATTCAGACGGCCGCCACTCATAATCTTGATGCCCTGAGCGCCCAGACGCATTGCGTTCTGCATAGCACGCTTCATCGCACGGCGGAACATGATGCGCTTTTCCAACTGCTGGGTGATGGACTCAGAGATCAGCTGAGCATCGATCTCGGGCTTACGCACTTCCTCGATGTTCAGACCAACGTCTGGTAGCCCCATGCGCTTCTTCAATTCATTGCGCAGATGCTCGATATCTTCACCTTTCTTGCCAATCACCACACCAGGACGCGCTGTGTAGATAGTGATCTTGGCGTTCTTGGCAGGACGCTCGATGATGATCTTGGAGACGCCGGCGCCTGCCAGTTTCTTTTTCAGATAGTCACGAACTTCGATGTCTTTGAGCAACAACTCAGAGAAGTGCTTACTATTGGAATACCACTTGGAGGTCCAGTTCTTTTGGACACTCAGGCGAAATCCGATTGGATGAATTTTCTGACCCATGGCTTAACTCCCGACGATGATCGTGATGTGGCAAGACTGCTTCTCGATGCCTGTACCACGGCCTTTAGCGCGTGGGATCATGCGTTTCAGAGAAGTGCCCTTGTCCACGTAAATGGTGGAGACTTTCAACTCATCGATATCAGCACCGTCGTTATGCTCGGCGTTAGCGATCGCGGAATCCAAAGCTTTCTTGAGGATGCCACCGGCTTTCTTTGGGCTGAAGGCGAGGATGTTCAACGCTTGCGCAACTGGAAGACCGCGGATCTGGTCAGCGACCAGGCGCGTCTTCTGTGCTGAGATACGAACACCACGAATGACTGCTTTTGTACTCATCATGTCTCCTTATTTCTTGGCGACTGCTTTTTTATCAGCAGCGTGACCTTTGAAGGTGCGAGTCAAAGAAAATTCACCAAGCTTGTGGCCAACCATGTTCTCGGAAACGTAGACCGGTACATGTTGTTTGCCGTTATGCACGGCGATGGTCAAACCGACGAAGTCAGGCAACACGGTAGAGCGACGCGACCAAGTCTTCACTGGTCGCTTGTCGTTGGTTGCGCGAACTGTCTCTACTTTTTTCAGCAGATGCAGGTCGACGAACGGGCCTTTTTTGATTGAACGTGCCATATCTAATTACCCCTTAAGCCTGAAAGCGACGGCGCACGATCATGCCGCTAGTACGCTTGTTGCGACGTGTACGGAAGCCCTTGGCTGGTACACCCCATGGACTGACTGGATGACGACCTGCTGCAGTCTTACCTTCACCGCCACCGTGTGGGTGGTCGACCGGGTTCATCACCACGCCGCGCACGGTTGGGCGGATGCCGCGCCAACGATTCGCACCGGCTTTACCGATGGAACGCAGAGAGTGCTCGCCGTTACCGACTTCGCCCAAGGTTGCGCGGCAATCGATGTGCACCTTACGGATCTCACCGGAACGCAGACGCAATTGAGCGTAGCTGCCTTCACGTGCCAACAGTTGCACGGATGCACCTGCGGAGCGCGCCAATTGCGCACCTTTACCAGGCAACATCTCGATCGCATGGATGGTGGAACCGACCGGGATGTTGCGCAGCGGCAAAGCATTGCCCGCTTTGATCGGCGCTTCGGAGCCGCTGATCAACTGCGCGCCCGCAGAGATACCCTTAGGAGCGATGATGTAACGACGTTCGCCGTCTGCGTACACTAGCAATGCCAAGTGTGCAGTGCGGTTAGGGTCATATTCCAAATGCTCGACCTTTGCTGGAATGCCATCTTTATCGCGCTTGAAGTCAACGATACGGTAATGTTTCTTGTGTCCACCACCCATATGACGGGTAGTGATGTGACCGTTGTTGTTACGGCCTGCGGTTCGTGTCTTCTTTTCCAGCAAAGATGCTTCAGGTTTACCCTTATGCAATTCTTTGTTAACCACGCGCACAACGGCACGTGTACCAGGAGAAGTTGGTTTTAGTTTGATGAGTGCCATGTTTTACCCCTGCTCACTTGCGGCAAAGTTGATCTCCTGACCCGCTGCCAAGCATACGTAGGCTTTCTTCCAGTCTTGACGACGACCGAT
>JBAYTV010000252.1:0-3362 GCA_041675405.1 Sideroxydans sp.
ATTCGCTTTCGGTCGGTTCCACCATCAAGGTATCCACTACCGGGAAGGAGGTGGTCGGCGCGTGGAAGCCAAAGTCCATCAGACGCTTGGCGATGTCGGACACTTCCACGCCGTCTTTCTTCCACTCGCGGCAATCCAAGATCATCTCGTGCGCGCAGCGGCCGTTGCTGCCGCTGTACAAGGTGGCGTAGCTGTCCGCGAGCGATTCCTTGATGTAATTGGCGTTGAGAATCGCCATCTTGGTCGCTTCGGTGAGCCCCTTGCCGCCCATCATCTTGATGTAGCCATAAGAGATCAGCAGGATGAGTGCGCTGCCGTAAGGGGCGGCGGATACCGCGTGGATACCTTGCGCACCGCCGACTTTGACCACCGGATGCGATGGCAAGAACGGCGTGAGGTGTTCTGCTACACCGATAGGGCCGGCGCCCGGTCCGCCACCGCCGTGGGGGATGGCGAAAGTCTTGTGCAGATTGAGATGGCATACGTCCGCACCGATGTTGCCGGGGCTGGTGAGGCCGACCTGCGCGTTCATGTTGGCGCCGTCCATGTACACCTGGCCGCCGTTGGCGTGGATGATCGCGGTGATGTCCTTGATGCTCTCTTCGTACACGCCGTGCGTGCTGGGGTAGGTCACCATCAGGCAGGACAGGTCGGCCTTGTGTTCTTCCGCTTTCGCACGCATGTCTTCGACATCGATGTTGCCCTTGCTGTCGCACTTCACCACCACGATGTGCATGCCGCACATCGCCGCACTCGCCGGGTTGGTGCCGTGGGCGGAGGAAGGGATGAGCACCACGTTGCGCTGCGACTCGCCGCGCGAACGGTGATAGGCCTGAATGACTAGCAAGCCCGCGTATTCGCCGGATGCGCCGCTGTTGGGCTGGAAGCTCATCTGTGCGAAGCCGGTGATCTCGGACAGGTCTGCGTCCAGGCCTGCGATCAGTTCCTGGTATCCCGCAGCCTGTTCCAGCGGCACGAAGGGGTGCAGGTTGGCGAACTCGGGCCAGGTCAGGCCCAGCATCTCGGATGCCGCGTTAAGCTTCATGGTGCAGGAGCCGAGCGAGATCATCGAATGCGTGAGTGACAGGTCTTTGTTCTCCAGCCGTTTGATGTAACGCATCATCTCGGTTTCGGAGTGGTAGGTACTGAACACGGGATGGCTCAGAATGGCTGACTGGCGCGGCTTCACCAGCAGTGCCTGTGCTGCGACCTGTGCGGCGGTGACGTTCGGAGCGGATTTTCCTGCCGCCTGCGCGAACACCGCGAGGATGGCGTT
This sequence comes from Sideroxydans sp., assembly GCA_041675405.1. Classification (GTDB taxonomy): domain Bacteria; phylum Pseudomonadota; class Gammaproteobacteria; order Burkholderiales; family Gallionellaceae; genus Sideroxyarcus. The sequence continues at coordinate 1,277 of JBAYTV010000252.1, forward strand.
GAGGTCGTCCACCGAGGTGGTCTGGTCCAGCGCGATGCCGATGCCTTCAGTGCTGTAGCGGAAGTTGATGTGCGCGGCTTCGGCCAGCGCGTGCATCTTCACGTTGTCGGTCTGGGTCAGTTTCAATGTGTCGAAGAAGGTTTCGTAAGCCACCTTGTAGCCGAGTTTCTTCAGTTCACTTGCCAGCAAGGCGGCGGAACGATGTACCTGTGCGGCGATGGCGCGCAGCCCCTCCGCACCGTGATACACCGCGTACATCGAAGCCATGATGGCGAGCAGTGCCTGCGCGGTGCAGATGTTGGAGGTGGCCTTCTCGCGGCGGATATGTTGCTCGCGTGTCTGCAACGCCATGCGCAGCGCGGGGTTGCCATCGGCATCCACCGACACGCCGATGATGCGACCCGGCATCGAGCGTTTGTGTGCATCGCGGCAGGCGAAGAACGCGGCGTGCGGGCCGCCGTAACCCATCGGCACACCGAAGCGTTGGGTCGAACCCAGCACCACATCGGCGCCCCATTCGCCCGGCGGCGTGAGCAACACCAGACTCAGGATGTCGGCAGCGACGGCGACGGTCATGCTGTTGGCTTTGGCACGCTTTACGAAATCGGCGTAGTCATTCACCACGCCGTTGGCGGCGGGATACTGCAGCAGCGCACCGTACAGCTTGTCGTTCAGGGTGACGCTCTTGAAGTCACCGATGACCAATTCGATGCCGAGCGGTTTGGCACGCGTCTTCAGTAGCTCGATGGTCTGCGGGAAGCATTCGTGCGACACGAAGAAGCTGTTCTTGCCTGCCGCCACGTCATCGCGCGAACGCAGACCGTGCAACATGGCCATCGCTTCTGCGGCGGCGGTGGCTTCATCCAACAAAGATGCGTTGGCGATCTCCATGCCCGTGAGGTCGCACACCATGGTCTGGAAATTCAACAGCGCTTCCAAACGACCCTGTGCGATCTCGGCCTGATACGGCGTGTAAGCGGTGTACCAACCCGGGTTCTCCAGCACGTTGCGCTGGATGACCGGTGGCACGATGGTGTCGTAGTAACCCAGCCCGATGTAACTCTTGAACAACTTGTTCTTCGCCGCGATGTCGCGCAGATGTTGCATGAACGCGTACTCGCTCATGCCGTCGGGTAGGTTCAGCGCGGACTGCAAGCGGATGGCTGCAGGTACGGTCTGGTCTATCAGCGCATCCAGTGAGGGCGCGTTGATCTTGTTCAACATGGCTTGCACATCGGTTGCGCTTGGGCCGTTGTGGCGATTAACGAATTGGTCGGTGTTCATAGGATTCAGGATACGGGATTCAGGATTCAGGGAGGGATGCGGGAGTCGGATCGAGAAGAGGGTTTCCCCTGAATCCCGAATCCTGAATCCCGTACCCTGTTTTAGTGTGCTTCGCTATCAACAACAGCTTGATAAGCGGCAGCATCCAGCAACGCCGCCACATCGGCTGCATTGTCGGGTTTCATCTTGAATATCCAAGCGCCATACGGGTCGCTGTTGATGTTCTCCGGCGAACTATCCAAGTCGCTGTTGACGGCGGTCACTTCGCCAGATACTGGGGCATACACATCCGCAGCAGCTTTGACGGATTCAACGACCGCGCACTCTTCTTTGGCTTTCAGTTTGCGGCCTGTAGTAGGCGCTTCGACGAACACCATGTCGCCCAGCAATTCCTGGGCATGGTGGGTGATGCCCACGGTCACGTTGCCGTCAGCCTCTAGCCTTACCCATTCGTGGGATTTGGTGTATTTCAGATCGGCCGGAATAGTCATTTTTGTTCCTTTTGAGTCGATAATTATTGGGCTGAATTATGCCACTAAACGCTTGCCGTTGCGCACGAATGGGTAGCGCACGACTTGGGCGTTGAGCAGCTTGCCGCGGATTTCCACCTGCACCGTATCGCCGCTTGCCACGGCGGCCGGGAGGCGTGCCAGGGCGATGGACTGGTTGAGGGTGGGGGCAAAGCCGCCGCTGGTGATTTCGCCGGTCCCGTGCGCGGTGATGACTTTCTGGTGGCTGCGCAAGACCCCCTTATCGAGCAGCAGCAGTCCGGCGAGTTGCCGCGCCACGGGCTGGCTGGTGA
>JBAYTV010000253.1:0-3352 GCA_041675405.1 Sideroxydans sp.
CACGCAGCGATACAGTTGGATCAAAGCCCGCAGCAGACACATTCGACGCAGGTACTCACCCCACCCCTCCCTAGTCTGGTGGGAGAGGGGATAAATACCCAAAACGGCGCGCAATCTTCCGATTACTGCCGCACTGAATCGGAAGCTGCTCCAACCATCGCCGACACCTCTCCCCTAGGCGATGCATTCAACACCCACGTACTGGGCATGTGGCTAGGTTTCGTCATCAGCGCGACCGTGATCGCTTATTTCGCCGTAGAAATGGCGGCAGCGGTCCGATTGCGTGAGGCGCAACTCACACAGGTGCGCGAGGAAACGTTGCGCAACGAACGTATCGTGTCACTGGGTACGTTGGCAGCGAGCGCCGCGCACGAGCTAGGCACCCCGTTATCCACCATGTCTGTGGTGATTGGCGAGATGCAAAACGAATGCGAATCTTCCGAGCAGAAAGACAACCTCACCCTACTCAACGACCAGGTGCGCAACTGCAAACGCATCCTCAACACCTTGGTGAGCCATGCTCAGGCGACACCGGAAGTGATGAGCATCGATGTTTTCTTGCTCGCCGTATTGGATGAATGGCAGTTGTTGCGCCCCACCGTGCATTACCACTATCAAGTCGATGGCGCTCAACCCGCACCTCGACTGCGCCCGGACCCCGCCTTACGCGCGGCCTTGCTCAATCTGCTGAACAACGCTGCCGATGCTTCCGCGGAAGGCATGCAGATCGCGCTACATTGGAACGACAAGGATATCGCGCTAGAAATACAAGACCAAGGCCCCGGGCTCACCGCCGAAGCCGCTTCACGCGCTGGCGCGGCCTTCTTCACCACCAAAGAAGATGGCCGAGGGCTGGGCTTGTTCCTCGCCAATGCCACACTGGAACGACTAGGCGGCAGCGTGCGTCTATTCAACCGTGAAGGTGGCGGCGCCACCACCGAAGTGAAATTGCCACTACAAGGACTTCCTGTATGAATTTAAAAGATCAATTAGCCACAGAGATCACAGAGGAGAAACGAACGGTTATCACGATATTGCGTCCCACCTTTATGGATGGCTCAAATCTTGGAAGAACCTCTGATTTCTCTATGAACTCTGTGGCTTGAATTAGGATTTTAAGGATGAATCAGATCAGCAACGACACGCCGACCTTGCTGTTAGTGGATGACGATGACACCTTTCGAAGTGTGCTTGGACGTGCCTTGGAGAAACGCGGCTTCAGTGTGACTTCAGCAGATAGTGTGGAAGCGGCCTTGCCGTTAGCACAAGCCAACCCGCCCGAGTTCGCCGTCATCGACCTTAAGATGCACGGCGCTTCTGGGTTGGTGCTGGTGCAGACCCTGCATGAACTCGACCCCGCCACCCGCATCGTCATGCTCACCGGTTACGCCAGCATCGCCACCGCAGTCGAGGCAATCAAGCTGGGTGCTACCCAATATCTTTCCAAACCCGCAAACACCGACGAGATCGTGGCCGCCTTCGGCCACCATGCCAGTGCCGACATCCCACTCGATGCGCAACCCGTCAGCGTAGACAGATTGGAATGGGAACACATCAACCGCGTTCTGCACGAACAGCAAGGCAACATCTCCTCCACCGCACGCGCTCTCAACATGCACCGCCGCACGCTGCAGCGAAAACTGGCGAAACGCCCCGCCTAAGCCGCGAAAAATCGGCTAAAGAGTCCCCCCTTTCTGCCGTAATATCACCAGTGCTGTGAACAAAAATAACCCATTTGGGGGATTCAATGAGCCGTCCTATCGATCTGAACAAGACCATCCAAAGCTTGGATAGCCTGCCATGCCAGTCATCGGCCTTTCCAATACGCCACTGTTCGGCGCCTCAAAACAACTTGCCAATACTTTCTAAGCCATGACCACAGCAGAAGAACTGAGAATTGCCGTACGTGAACTGAACAACCTGCCCGCGATGCCGGTCATCGCGCACAAGTTGCTCACCCTAGAACTGGATACCGATGAAGGCGAACGGCAGATGATGTTGCTCATCGAGCAAGACCCGCTCATCTCCGCCAAGATCATCGGCTTGGCTAACTCCCCCCTGATTGGTGCGTCACACAAGATAACCACTGTGAAGGAAGCCTCTCTACTCCTTGGGCTGAAAAAGGTGAAGTCCGTCGCCACTGGCATTGCGATGATGACGCTAGTGAGCAGACCCATCGGTCGCTTCGACCCGCAAGAGTTCTGGTTGCACAACATGGCCGTGGCTTTTGCCATGCTGCCCGTGGTGCGTGCCATGCCCTCCAAGCTGCGCCCCGCGGACGACCTGATCTTCCTCGCCGGCATGCTGCACGACATCGGCTTCCTCGCCTTGGCGCATTTAGACAGTCAGCTCAGCGACGACCTGCTCACCCGCATGCTCATCGAACCTGAACGCCCAGTGACGTCGATAGAAGATGAATTGATGGGCATATCGCATGCCGAATTAGGTGCCGAATTCGCACAGCACTGGGGGCTGCCTAGCGAGATCGTTGCCGTGCTGCGCTACCACCACAGCCCCGATGCAGCAGGTGCCGATGAAGGTTTGCCGCTAGCACGCATCATCAACGTGACGGAAAAATTGCTCACCGCTACCGGACTGCATGAGTTCGCTGGTTTTCAAGTGAGCGACGCGGAATGGACAGCGCTAGGCATTGACCCAGATGATGCAGAAGAGATCGCATCACAAGCTGCCGAACAAGCAGATCAAGCCTTGCAATTCGCCGCAACTTTCTAAGCTTCTTCACCACTGCCTCTAGGGGGTTTGTGTCGTCGATACAAGGTACGCCTGTATAATCGCGGCAGTTGAAACCATACTCATCATTATGAAACTCGTCCTGCGCCTGCTACTCGTTCTGCCTTTCTTTTTCTCCTCTGTGCAAGCCTACCCGGCCGATCCCACCCTCGCTGCCAAACATTACGCTCTCTACGATTCCACTAGCCAGCAGATGCTGATCGAGCATGATGCGAACACACGCATCGCCCCCGGCTCACTCACCAAGCTGATGACTGCCTATGTCGTGTTCGATGCGCTGAAACAGAACAAGATATCGCTACGCCAATCACTAGCCCCGACTGCCTACGCCTTGCGCCTACAGAGCGAGGAACCGCGCATGTTCTTGGAAGTGGGCAAAGAAGTGAAAGTGGAAGAATTGTTACGCGGTCTCATCGTGCAATCAGCCAATGATGCGGCACGTGTATTGACCGAAGCCGTCGCCAACCATGAGGTCGCCTTCGCCGACCTGATGAACAAACAGGCGCAACGCCTCGGTATGCGCAACACCCACTTCGCCAACGCCACGGGCGTGCCGGAACAACTGCACTACAGTAGCGCACACGACATCGCCCTACTCGCC
>JBAYTV010000254.1:0-3352 GCA_041675405.1 Sideroxydans sp.
AACTGACGCAGGCCCATGCCGAGCAGCAAGCGCGTGTAAGCCAGTTCGCCTGCCATCTCTCCACATACCGATACCGGAACCTCGGCCTTGTTCGCACTGCCAATGACGAGAGCCAACAGTTGCAACACGGCGGGGTGTAGCGGGTCGTATAGGTGCGCCACTTCCTCGTCGGTGCGGTCGATGGCCAATGTGTACTGGATCAAGTCGTTGGTGCCGATGGAGAGAAAATCCAATTTTTTGATGAAGATATTCAGCGCCAATGCGGCCGCCGGTATCTCGATCATGCCGCCGATGGGCACGTCTTCTTTGAAGGCGACTCCCTGGCTCTTCAATTCTGTTTTCACGCCCTCAATCAACTGCAAGGTCTGTGTGATCTCCGAAGCGCCCGACAGCATAGGCACCAATATCTTCAGATTGCCGTAGACGGAGGCGCGCAGCAACGCACGTAACTGGGTGCGGAACAGTTGCGGTTCGGCCAGACACAGGCGGATGGCGCGCAGACCCAGTGCGGGGTTGCTGGCGACGCGGGTCACGCCTTTGAGTTGTTTGTCCGCGCCCAAGTCATAGGTGCGGATGGTCACCGGCATCTCGCCCATACCTTCCAGCACGGCACGATAGGCACCGAACTGTTCTTCCTCATCCGGCAGGTCGTCGCGGTTGAGGAAGAGGAATTCGCTACGGAACAGACCGATGCCTGATGCGCCGTTCTCCATCACTTGCGGCAGATCGGTGGGCATCTCGATGTTGGCCTGCAACTCGATACGGGTACCGTCCAGCGTGGTGGCGCGCGCCGTGCGCAGACGTTTGAGTTTCTGTTTCTCCAGCACGAACTGGCTCTGGCGCAGCTTGTATTCCGCCAGCAGGTTCTTGTCCGGATTGACGATGACCACGCCCTGCTCGCCATCGACGATGAGCATGTCGCGGTCTTTGATGAGTTCGCGTGCATGGTGCAGGCCGACCACGCAGGGGATGTTCAAGCCGCGCGCGACGATGGAGGTGTGCGACGTGGCACCGCCGAGATCGGTGAGGATAGAGCAGAACTGGTGCGGCTTGAGTTGGATGAGGTCGGCGGGGCTCACATCGTGCGCCACCAGCACCATCTCGCTATCGTGCTGCGGTGTCGGCGGCACATGGCCGGGATGACCGCTCAGTACCTTGAGCACGCGCTCCACGACCTGGATCACATCGGTCTTGCGCTCGCGCAGGTAGGCGTCATCGAACGCTTCGAACTGCATCACCAACTCGTCCATCTTCGACTTCAACGCCCACTCGGCGTTACAGTGTTCTTGCTCCACCATCACCCGTGCGGCATGGCTGATGTGCTCGTCGCCTAGGATCATCAGGTGCAGATCAAGGAAGGCATCGAACTCGGCAGCGGCTTGTTGCGGACGATTGGCGCGCAGCGCGGTCAACTCATCACGTGTGGTTTTAAGTGCGGCATCCAGACGCACGACTTCTTCCGCGACCAGATTCTTCGGCAACATGTAATGCACGACTTCGAGTGAAGTGTGCGAGACGAGATGGGCATGGCCGATGGCGATGCCGCTCGAGACGGGGAGGCCGTGCAGGGCGAACGTCATAAATACTCCGACCAAAATGAAACCAACAACGATTTACGCGGAGACGCAGAGACACGGGGTTTGCTGGGCGGGTTTCTCCGCGATCTCCGTGTCTCCGCGTGAGGGATGCGCTGTAGGGAAAGACCGTACCTCATTCGCCTTCTCCGAAATAATCATTGATGAGTGCGAGCAGTGCGGCCATCGCTTCTTCCTCGCGTTCGCCGTTGGTCTCGATGGCGATGGTCGATCCCTTCGCTGCGGCCAGCATCATCACGCCCATGATGCTCTTGGCATTGATGTGCTTACCGTTGCGCGACATCCACACTTCGCACGGATATTGCGATGCGAGTTGCGTGAGCTTGGCGGAGGCACGTGCGTGCAAGCCGAGTTTGTTGATGATGAGTGCGTCTTGATTCAGCATGGACAATCCTTGCTGTCATATTCTGTATCCATCAGTACGATACATTCACGTCCACCGTTCAATGCGATCTGTGCCAATTCGGGCATGGTCTTGTTGGGGTGGCATACCACGCGCAACAACATCGGCAGGTTCACGCCGGCTACACCCATGATGTGTTCCTCTTTACACAGTTGGCGTGCCACGTTGCTGGGTGTCGCGCCGAAGATGTCGGCGAGGATGAGTACGCCGTTGCCTTTGTTCAATTCTTGGATGAGCGCATGACCTTCCGCGAGTTTTTGTTGCGGGTCATCCTCCGCATAGACTGACAAAACCTTCAAGAACGGAGGCACTTCGCCCAATACATGTTTGACGCAATCGGCTAGACTTTCGCCCAGATTGTTATGCGCCACGATCAATATCCCAGACATCAGATGTCTCCTATGAAACGCGCGACCAGCGCCGCGATGAGCAACAACACCATCCATCCATAACGCATCATCCAACGCAAAGCTTTTGCCTTGGTTTGGTCTTCAGCGTTCGCCTCATCGACGAGCACGCGAACTTTTTTCAACGCGAGCAACGCAGAGGTGCGGGCTATGTTCTGTTGCAGTGGATCGTCGCGGCTCATGGCTCTATCGTGCGAATGGTTTTGTTGTCGGTGAATTCTAGCCGTTTCTGCATGGCGGCGGTGAGGTGGACCACGCCATCTGCATCGATGAGTAGCGCTTCATCGAGTAGCATCCTGTTTGTAGCGCTGCGCCAGCCAGCGACGCCGGAGATGAACAAGGGCTTGGACGACGCATCGGACAGCAAGCCGGCATGTTGTCCATGCGTGATGATGGTGACTGCCTGCACACCTTGGACGGGGTATCCGTTGCGCGGATCGATGAGGTGGCAATAACGTTTCCCCTCCACCTCGAAGTAACGCTGATAATCGCCCGACGTACCGGCCGCCTCGCCATCGCGCAATTCCAATGTCGCCAATGCACCGGGTTTGCGCGGATGCTGGATACCCACGCGCCACGCGCGTTTGCCATGCGAACCCAGCGCCAACACATTGCCGCCGATGTTGATGAGCGCATCGTTGATACCCTGTTGCTTGAGGATGGCGGCCGCGCGATCGAGCGCATAGCCCTTGGCGTAGCCGCCGAGATCAAGCTTCACATTCATATTCGTGCTTTTAACTTCGTTGGCTGAGATCGTCAGGTCGCTCATCTGAGGATTCGCTTTGACCAATGATGCGACCTGTTTTTCTTCAGGGAGCACAGCCTTGAAGTCATCCGCTTGGAATCCCCAGGTCTGGATGAGCCCGCCGATGGTGGGGTTGAACAGACCTTCCGACTGGGCGGAGAGTTGGGCTGCGTCTTGCAGCATCGCTGCTAACTCGGGGGAG
>JBAYTV010000255.1:0-3343 GCA_041675405.1 Sideroxydans sp.
AGTAAATGAGAATGACTCTCATCATAAATGATAATGATTCTCATGTGCAAGAAATTTTGTTAAAGTTGCAACCATAGAATCAGACCAATAGGTGAAACAGATGGAAAGCGAAGAACTGCGCAATGTCGGCCTTAAAGTGACCACGCCGCGCCTCAAGATATTGAGCCTGCTGGAAAAATCCACCGAGAAACACATGACCGCCGAAGCAATCTATCGGCAGTTGAGCTCAGGCGGGGAGGTGATCGGGCTGGCCACCGTCTATCGTGCCTTGGCCCAGTTCGAGGCAGCGGGGCTGATTACGCGGCACCAGTTCGAAGGTGGGCAGACCGTGTTCGAGTTGGAACGCGGCCCGCACCACGACCACATCGTCTGCGTGCGCTGCGGCCGGGTGGAAGAGTTCTACGATAAGGTCATCGAAGACCGGCAACGCGAGATCGCCGAGAAACTTGGCTTCACCCTGAGTGACCACGCTCTGATGCTATACGGCGAATGTAGCGGGAGGGCCTGCACAACAAAGAACGGATAGGGATGCCCGCCGAATTCCGATTCGGCTATACTTGCCGCAAACGTCCAAAAGGGAAGTCACTATGAAGAAGATCGAAGCCATCATCAAACCATTCAAACTCGACGAAGTGCGTGAAGCCTTGTCCGAATTGGGTGTCAGCGGTCTGACTGTGACCGAGGTCAAAGGCTTCGGCAGACAAAAAGGTCATACCGAACTGTATCGCGGTGCTGAATACGTTGTGGATTTCCTGCCTAAGATCAAGGTCGAAATCGTGGTCAGTGCGGCCATGCTGGATTCCGCAGTTGAGGCGATCATCAAAGCTGCACACACCGGCAAGATCGGTGATGGCAAGATCTTCGTTTCCAGCGTCGAACAAGTCATCCGTATCCGCACTGGCGAGACGGATGAGACTGCCCTGTGATCATTCTGGATTTTGAATAATAAAAAGGGCACTTCAAGTGCCCTTTTTTACGGGTTTGTAGCCTATAACAAGATCACTTAGCTACTTGGCGCTCTCTGATCTCATCCAAAGTCTTGCAATCGATACATAGAGTGGCTGTAGGGCGTGCCTCGAGACGGTTCAAACCAATCTCCACACCACATTTGTCGCAGAACCCGTAATCACCTGCTTCGATACGAGCCAACATCTTGTCTATATTCTTGATGAGTTTGCGTTCGCGGTCACGGTTGCGCAATTCCAAGCTCATGTCCGATTCTTGGCTGGCGCGATCGTTTGGATCGGCGAACACGGTTGCTTCATCTTGCATGGTATGAACGGTACGGTCGATGTCTTGGCTCAGGCCAAGCTTTATCCCATTCAGAACGCCTCGAAAGTGTTCAAGTTGTTTGGCGCTCATATAAGCCTCGCCCTTTTTTATCTTATATGGGGCCGATGTTTTGTTCGTTTGTGCTGGCATTGCGTCTATCTCCACGGGAAGCTGATTTTTTCAAGCGCGCTTTAATACCAGATAGGGGAATTAGTCGCAACAAGAAATTTAATGGAGCGCTAACTATAAAATATTAACGCCTTGTTTTTTAAGCATATCAATCAAAACGATCAGAGGAAGGCCAATCAAGGCATTGGGGTCGTCTCCTTGAATTGATTGAATCAGCGCGATTCCTAGACCTTCCGATTTGGCACTCCCTGCGCAATGGTAGGGCTGTTCTTTGTGTAAATAGCGTTCGATCTCATCGTCGCTTAGGTCGCGAAAACTCACTTTGGTTTCAGCCAAGGCTGTCTGCATCTCTTGGGTGCGGGAATTGAAAAGGCTGACGGCCGTGAAGAAATCCACAGTCTTCCCTCTCATGGAACGCAACTGGCGCACTGCGTTATCATGAGTGATGGGTTTTCCGAGTTGTTCGCTTTCCAATAGTGCTACTTGGTCTGAACCGATGATGAGGGCATCCGGGAACTGTTGGGCAACCGCCTGAGCTTTTAGCTGGGAAAGGCGTTGGGATGTCTGGCGCGCAGTTTCACCCATTAAAGGGGTCTCATCCACATCAGGCGAGGCGGTTTTGAATGGGATTCGCAGGGTGGAGAGGAGCTGACTCCTATATATAGAGGTCGAAGCTAGGATAATCGGCTGAGAATTCAAGATATTCCTTCGATGCGTCTTTGACAGGGAAGGTCGGAATATATATCATGCGCGCCTCATGTTTGCACGGCCTTTAATCGACGCGATGGAATTTGCCGGAAACGGCAGGGAAATTCGCGGCGAAATACCCTTTAAAGAGCTGTTTAGACTGGATGACATGTTGCTGGATTCTACCGGAACGTTGGCCTATGTAGTGCAGGGCAGGCGAGCAAATGATCGCGATATGTTGGAGGTTTCTTTGAGTGGGGTTGTTCACTTACGTTGCCAGCGATGTTTAGGTGATCTTGAATACCCGGTCGAAATGTCATCGCGACTAAAATTGGCATCAGCCGAAGAGCTGGATGCGGTCGATGATGAGGATGAAGACGAATATATAGAAGCTTCGTCACAATTGGATGTGATCGGGTTGGTGGAAGAGGAGCTTTTATTGAGCCTTCCTTTCGCCCCTAGGCATCCAGACGGAGCATGTAGCTCAGTAAATGAAGGTTTGAAGCAGTCAGCCAACCCATTTGCGGTGTTGGCTGGATTAAAGAAGTAGCATTTATTGGTTTTAGTGAGGAGTAATCATGGCAGTTCAGCAGAATAAAAAATCCCCGTCCAAGCGCGGTATGCACCGTGCCCACGATTTCTTGACAGCACCAGCATTGGCTATCGAGCCATCCACTGGCGAACCGCATCTGCGTCATCACATCAGCCCAAGCGGCTACTACCGCGGCAAGAAGGTAGTCAGCACAAAGAGCGAATAAGCTCTTTGTTTGATCTGATCATGCATCCCGCCGCGCGGGATGTGTCATGCACGACCATATCTCGTTATTGAGGATCGCCCTGTGGATGTGACTATCGCCATTGATGCCATGGGAGGCGACCATGGTGTGTCCGTTACCGTTCCTGCAGCAGTTGCCTATCTGCGCGATCACCCTAACGACACTATCGTTCTGGTTGGCTTGCCTGAAGCCATCGAGGTTGCGTTGAGCTCCTCTGGTATCTCTGGGGAACATCCAAACCTTCGAATTCACCCTGCGACCGAAGTCGTAGAGATGGACGAGCAGCCTCAATCTGCTTTACGCGGCAAAAAGGACTCTTCCATGAGAGTCTCGATCAATCTCGTCAAGTCGGAGGAGGCATCGGCTTGCGTCAGTGCTGGCAATACCGGCGCTTTGATGGCAACTGCGCGTTACGTGCTCAAGACCCTTCCTGGTATCGATCGTCCTGCGATCGCTTCTTTCCTGCCCACCAATACGGG
>JBAYTV010000256.1:0-3332 GCA_041675405.1 Sideroxydans sp.
AACAAGCCCAAGAACAAAGTCTCATTCAAACCCAAGCGCAACGTTTCCATGCAGGCGAGATAGGCTTGGTCAGTGGTATTTGACCCATCCAACCAATCGATCACATCACCGCGAATCCCACTGAGTTGTTTGCCCGCACCGCGCCCTACTTGGGCAGCATGAAAGCGAGTGGAATCGTCATCGTGGCAACGCGTGAATAGATCAGCCAACAGTTCCGTGACCAGCGGTTTAGCCAGAACGATGTAGCCGGTGTCCTCAAGCTGTTTGGAAATCTTGGCGATGTCCATAAGCGCCGGAGTCTAGCAGTTATGGAGTGAGGGACTGGGGCTGGTTGAGAGAGTATGTGGCTGTTGGTGTTCGGAAAAACTGGGGCAAGCCGACTCATTTTCGGGCTGCGTTTCAGAACCCTCTCCCCTCGGGAGAGGGCAGGGTGAGGGAAGGCTCTAAAATCAGCGCGCCAATCCATAAAGTGTTCCCTCATCCCCACCCTTCTCCCGATGGGAGAAGGGCTTTCCAGATTATCCCGGACAGCAGTGAGCCTGCGCCGGTAAGACAATCACATCAGACCACCCAAGCCTCATCGCGATACACCACCGCATCGCCCAGCGTGACGCACTCGGTGATGGCGAACACATCCACGTGATATCTCGCATCCGCACGTCTGATCTGCGGTTTGGTATAGCTGCCGTGTTTCATGCCGAGAGAAAGGTGGATGCCGCACATGCGCTCATACGTACCGATGTCGCTCACCAACACATCGCGGGTGAACGTGCGATTCAGTCCGAAGCCCACCTCGCGCAACCATATCTCCCCTTCGTCCGCGCGTATCTGCGATAACACCAGATCGAACTCGGGTGTCGAGTCGATGGCCTCGACGACACGTCCCTTGCTGATGACCAGAGTGATGGGATTTTCAGGTTTGTTCACTCTGAATTGGGTATCGCCGAACACATAGAGTCGCACACGTCCATTCACCGCTTCCAGATCGAGCGATTCCGTGAACACCTCACCGATGGGGAATTGTCCGCCCACGTTATTCATCTCACGGTAATCGCCGATGTTCAACTTCGCAGGTTCGAATCCTGCCGCAAAGATGAGCTGTTCTCCACCGCTGTCGATCACACCCGTCGCGGCACGGTCGATATATGCCTTCAAGCCATAGCCTACGCGTCGCACATAGTTAGGGTCATAGGCCAGCGAGTCGATGTAGAGCAAACCCTCATCCCCTGGCATGCGCCCCAAATGCGGATGCTCGATCACCTTGAGGCCGCGCTTGAACAACTCCACACGCAAACGGAACGCATCCAACCTGAAGCTGCTCGATTGGATCAGCACCACCAGATCGGACGGAGCCAATCGTTCGAATGCCGCGCGCACGAAGTCAGGCGTGACGGCATCAAAGTCGATGAACGTCGCATCAGGCAAACAACGCCGATAAGCCGCCGCCAGCGCCAGCGACAACGCACACTGCCCATCCCACACCACCAACGCCGCATGCGTTCCATCATGCTCAAAAGCGATCGTCAAAATATTGCGTATGTGCTTTTCAGCGATGGCAATGGCTGAATCGGGAAGGGGCATGGAGGCGGGTGAAGGATTCATGTTTGAAGTAAGTAGTATTTTGAGCGGGGCGTAGGTGGCTGAAGTCGCGTTGCATGCCAAGTGGTATTGGCATGTTACTACAGGGTATCGTTGCAGAAGCGTGACCAATTGGGAACATTCCCGTTCGTGCTGAGTAGCGCGGTTTCATGCGCGTATCGAAGCATCTTTGTAGTGCCAATGCTTTCTGCCCATTCAAGTCTTCTGTCTAATGAGCTAAACAAGCTCACCGCCCAACGGCAAGTTAGAATCCAGTCCCCGTTAGATAGCAAACCAAAATGGACATTCTGAGCTTACTTGCACTGCTGGTCATCATCGCGTTGGGATGGTTCTGGCTACACAGCATCCGCATCCTAGAAATCGCACGCGATGCGGGCAGGCGAGCCTGCGCCAGAGCAGAGCTTCAATTTCTGGATGACACCGTCGCCAGCACTCATTTAGCACTTGATCGTGATTCAACTGGCCGCCGCATACTGCGCCGTACCTATCGCTTTGAATTCACAGAGGCGGGCAACAGCCGAAGAGAAGGGGAAATCATCATGCTCGGTGTGCGTGTCGAATCGGTCACGCTGGAGCCTTATCAGATCTTGGAGTGAGCGCGGAAACCGTGGTCTGTCCCTGATTGTTCCGAGTACAGATTTTGAAATATCGAAGCACGATGCAATCGGTGTATGCGGGTAAAGTGGTGCGGTGTGCCTTGCTATATGCGGATGGCGCATTGATCGAGCTCTAAGATGGACTTTCTTATGATCGGTAGTTGACTGGTGCTTCAGTGTTGGGGATACTAAAAGCTGCGCGGCATTCTTCGGGGAGAAAAAAATGAAAACGATCAACCAGATATTGGCCGGAAAAAAGAGACCGCTTAGCATCGTGTCACCCGGTGACACGGTATTGAGTGCAATGGAGCTGATGCGTGATCGCGACATCGGCGCTGTCATGGTTGTCGAGGACAAAAAACTGATTGGTATCTTCACCGAACGTGATTGCCTGCATAAGGTCTCCTCGTTTTGTCGTGATCCCAGGGAGACCTTGGTGCGCGATGTGATGTCGTCGAAGGTCCGTTACATAACAACGGATATGCAGGTTTCGCAATGCCTCGCACTGATGACCGAACGGTTTTTCCGCCACCTTCCAGTCCTCGATGAACAGCAGAACATACTCGGCATTGTATCCATTGGTGATCTGGTTAAAGAGAAGATTTCTGAACAGGATTTCATCATCGAACAGATGGAACGCTACATCAATTCTTGAAGGGTAAAAGTGCCGGTTGGGTCACCTATGGCCAGCCGTACACCCCTGCCAAGCCAGCCCTGAACTCAGCGCGCGGTCTTGATGCTCGTGCGTATCACAAATAGCTACACCAGCTTCTTCAACTGATAAATCCTCTCCAGCGCTTCCTTCGGACTCATCTCATCTGGCTGCAGGTCGCGCAGTGCCGACACCAGCGGATGTTCTTCCGGCTCAGGCACTTCCGGTGCAGCAGCGAATAAATCTCCTTGCGGACTTTGTGTGGCGCTGTTCTGTTCCAACTTCACTAACTGTTTCTTCGCGCTGCGGATGACGCTGTTCGGCACGCCTGCGAGGGCGGCGACTTGCAGGCCGTAGCTTTGGCTGGCGGCACCTTCGTTCACGCTGTGCAAAAAGATGATGCTATGCTGATGTTCGATGGCGGCAAGGTGAACGTTGGCAAGTTGTTTGAATTCTTCGGCCAGTCGCGTGAGTTCGAAATAGTG
>JBAYTV010000257.1:0-3325 GCA_041675405.1 Sideroxydans sp.
AGGTGAGCGTCGGTGCGACACATTTCAAGGTGGCGGCGCGCATCGTGAAGGATATCGACCAGTCAATCGGCTTCGCCAGTTTTGCACCGCGTGTGTTGATGAACGAGGCTGACTTGGTATCCACCGGTTTGTTGCAAGAAGGCAGTCGTATCTCCTATCAATTAATGATCGCGGGCGATGCCACGCAGGTGCTTGACTTGAAGGTATCACTCCAAGAAAGACTTTCCGGCAACGAGAAGATGGAAGATGCGCGCGATGCGCGCCCCGAGATACGCGCCTCATTGGAACGTGCTGAACACTTCCTTGGCCTTGCCGCGTTGACGGCTGCCATTCTGGCCGGGGCGGCGATGGCGTTGGCGGCTCGCCGTTTTGTGTTGCGCCATCTGGATGGTGTTGCGGTGATGCGTTGCCTAGGCGCATCACAAGGGCAGGTGTTGGGTTTGTTCCTTTATCAATTCGTATTGCTCGGCATCGTGGCAGTGTTGATCGGTGGCTTGTTGGGCTATCTCACGCAGGCGGTCTTGGTAGAGAGCATCGCCTCTATGCGCGAATCAAGCTTGCCACAGCCAAGTGTGATGCCACTGATCAAGGCTGCCATCAGCGGATTCGCTTTATTACTGGGCTTCGCTTTTTTGCCCTTGTTGCAACTGCGTAAAGTTTCGCCACTACGCGTGTTGCGGCGTGAATTGGGTTTGCCGGAAGCGAGCGGCTGGTTGATCTATGGGCTCGCGGTGGGCGTGCTGGCGGGATTGTTCTTGTGGCATGCGGGCTCGTTGAAGCTGGGTTTGGCGGTGTTGGGTGGGTTGCTTGCGGGCTTGCTGTTGTTTGGCTGGTTGGCATGGCTGTTGTTGCATCTGTTGGCTCGTTACGCGTCCTACTTTCAGGCGCACTGGAAACAGGCGTTCAATAATTTGGTGCGCCACGGGCGTAGTTCCGCAGTGCAGGTGGTTGCGCTGAGCTTGGGAGGCATGGCGCTACTGGTGTTGACGCTGGTGCGCGGCGACTTGTTGGAAGCGTGGCAGGGTAAGTTACCGCCTGATGCACCCAACCGATTCCTTGTCAACGTCCAAGCGGACCAATATCAGCCAGTACTCGATCTATTTACGCAGCGTTCGCTACCCGCGCCAGAGTTGCAACCGATGGTACGGGGCAGACTCATAGCAATCAATGCGCGCGCGGTGAATAGCGATAGCTTCATTGACCAGCGAGCGAAGTCCTTGGTGGAGCGCGAGTTCAATCTGTCTTACATGGAGAAGATGCCGGCTTGGAACGAGGTGACGGGCGGGCAATGGTGGAAGAATGCCAGTGTCGGTGAACTGTCGGTCGAGGAGGGCATCGCCAAGACACTAAACATCAAGCTGGGCGATTCACTCAGCTATGACGTGGCAGGAAGCCAGTTCACCGCCAAAGTGACCAGTCTGCGTAAAGTGCAATGGGATTCGATGAAGGTGAATTTCTTCGTCATCACCACGCCTGAACTGCTCAAAGAGTTTCCGACCAGTTATCTCAGCAGCTTCTATCTACCGCCAGACAAGGCGCGCGTGGGTGACGAGTTGTCGCGCACCTTCTCCAACATCCTAGTGATCGACACGGGCGCGGTCATCGCGCAAGTACGCGGCATCATGGATCAGATTGCGCAAGCCGTGAGTGCGGTCTTCCTGTTCACCCTACTTTCAGGTTTGGCGGTCTTGTATGCCGCATTGTTGGCGACGCAGGATGAGCGTTCCCACGAGGCGGCGATACTGCGCACCTTGGGGGCGGATAGCCGCTACCTACGCCGATTGCATCTGGCCGAGTTTGCCATCCTAGGTGGGTTGAGCGGTCTATTCGCGGCGGCTGGAGCGGCTTTGTTGGGATGGGTGCTGGCGCGCTTCGTGTTGGAGATACCCTATCAGGCGAACTTCTCAGTCTGGGTGATCGGGCTGTTGGGCGGGGTCGCTGTCGTCACCTTGGCTGGTTGGCTGGCGACCCGCCGTATCGTGAACTTGCCACCATTGCGTATCCTAGCTGCTGATTGATAGAGGTTTTCTGGTTGACTCGAAGTCCAATATCCATATAATGCGCGCTCCCTGAAAAAGGGAGTTCTAAACCTTGCTCCACCGTCCACTTAAATGTCGGGGGGCTTTAATCCACAAGGAGATGTAATGCGACACTACGAAATCGTATTTATCGTGCATCCTGATCAAAGCGAGCAAGTGCCCGCGATGATCGAGCGTTATCGCACGTTGGTGACCAGCAAGAATGGTCACATCCACCGTCTAGAAGACTGGGGCCGCCGCCAACTGGCATACCCGATCCAAAAGATCCACAAAGCACACTACGTGCTCATGAACATCGAGATCGATCAGCCAACACTGGAAGAGTTGGAACACGCGTTCAAGTTCAACGATGCAGTGTTGCGCCACCTGACCATCAAGACCAAGGCAGCAGTCGTTGTGCCTTCCGCCATGATGAAGGAAGAAAAATCGCGCTCTTACGGCGGTGATGCAGCTGAAGTTGCACCAGCACCTGTAGCGGCTGCGTAATTTAGGATTGAGCAACAACCGTTGTGTGATCGACGGGGAGGTGGTGGAGTCGGAAGGCTTGCGCTACACCCCAGCAGGAATAGCGAGAGTGGTGTTCAAGTTGCGCCACACCTCGATGCAGCAGGAAGCAGGGATGCAACGCCAAGTTCAGTGTGATGTACCCGCACTGGCACTCGGTGAAGCGGCACAGCAAGTCAGCCGCGTGCAATCCGGACAGCAGGTGAGAGCCGAAGGTTTCCTAGCGCAACGTAGCCTCAAGATCGCGCAGTTGGTGTTGCACATTGATAACGTCACATTGAAATAGGAGCAAAAAAATGGCTCGTGTATTTAAGAAAAAAGATGACAAGAAGGGTAACTCCTCTCGTCAGTTGTTCAAGCGTCGTAAGTTCTGCCGCTTCACTGCAGAAAAGATCGCGGAAGTGGATTACAAGGACATCAACATCCTGAAGGAATTCATCGCTGAGAACGGCAAGTTGATCCCAGCCCGTATCACCGGCACCAAGACACGTTTCCAACGCCAATTGAGCGTTGCAGTGAAACGTGCGCGTTTCTTGGCTTTGATGCCTTACACCGATCTGCACTAAGGAGTAGACCATGCAAGTTATTCTGATGGAAAAAGTAGTCAACCTCGGCCAGTTGGGCGATGTTGTCAAAGTTAAGAATGGTTTCGGACGCAACTTCCTGATCCCTCAAGGCAAGGCAAAGCGCGCGACTGAAAGCAACGTGGCTGACTTCGCGGCACGTCGTGCTGAGTTGGAAGCAGCAGAAGCAGCCAAGTTGGCCGATGCACAAGCACGTGG
>JBAYTV010000258.1:0-3309 GCA_041675405.1 Sideroxydans sp.
CAAGCCCTGAATCATGCCGATGTAGAGCACCGCCGCACTTGGACTATCAAGATCAGCAGATATTAGAGATTGTGACTTCGCCTCTTCCAGCAAACCTGCGATCTTCGCCTCGTAACCAGAGATGATCCCTTCGATCAATTGACGCAACTTGCCGTTCTTTTTATGCAACAACTCGGAAAACAGCAAACGGGGGATAGCGGGATGTTTACTGATGAAAGTGATGTGCGCGAAGAACATGCGCTCGATCGCATTCAATGGGTCGGTGGCATCCGCTGCCGCTTTGTCCAACACTTTCATCATCCGCTCACGCACCCATACGATGACGGCGAACCAGATGTCGTCCTTGGTCGCGAAATGCCTGAAAATGGCACCTTGAGTAAGGTGCATGGCATCTGCCATATCCTGCGTAGTCACTCTGTCCACCCCCTTGTCGGCTGCCAACTCGACCGCCACACGAATGATCTCGCCTTGGCGCTCTTCCGAACTCATCCGTTTCTTGATTGTTTCTTGATTCAAGCTCTCTCTCCTTCGAATAAACCGTTAAACATGTCGCCCTTCGCCAGCCTCTTCATACGTGCGCCCGTCACGAATGTGATAGATGCGCTTGAACGTGGGGATGATCTTTTCGTCATGGGTGACGACGATGATGGCGGTTTGATACTGCTCCGCCATCTGATTCAGGATGCGCACCACATTGAGCGCACGTTCGCTATCCAGCGGCGCGGTTGGTTCATCGGCAAGGATGACCGGCGGATGATTAGCCAGAGCCCGCGCGATGGAGACACGCTGCTGCTCGCCGCCCGAGAGTTGCGAAACCGCCGCCTTGGAACGGTGACCGACATCCAGTGCATCCAACAATTCTTGTGCGCGGATACGGGAGTCTGTATTCGAGACTCCCGCCAACATCGGTAACAGAGCCACGTTGTCGGTCACGTCCAAGAACGGAATGAGGTAGGGTGCTTGAAAGATGAAGCCGATACGGTCGCGGCGCAGGGTACGCAAGTCTTCGATCTTCCACTGCTCGTCGAAAATAGTTTGACCGCCCAACGTCATGCGTCCCGCTGTAGGTTCGATGACTGCCCCCAAACATTTGAGCAAGGTGCTCTTGCCTGAACCGCTGGGGCCGACCAGCCCCACCACTTCGCCCGGCCAGATGGTCATGTCCACACCTTTGAGCGCATCCACGGCGGTATCACCTTCGCCGTAGCGCTTCTTCAAGTTCTCGATGTGAATAGCTGGTTCGCTCATCTCAACCTCCAATCGCAGTTGCAGGGTCGATGCGTAGCGCGGCACGAATCGCGAAGACACTGGCCAGCGCGCACATGAGCATCACCAAAAAGAACCCCAAGATGGCATCGCCCGACAGCAACAGTACGTATTTTGGAAACAACGGCGCCCACAACGTCGCCGACAACTTACCTACCAAGAAACCGATCAAGCCAAGCCCCAAAGCTTGTTGCAGGATCATGCCGCTGATGGTGCTGTTGGTCGCTCCGATCAGTTTGAGCACGGCGATCTCGCGCACCTTGTTCATGGTCATCGTGAAAATTATAAAGGCCACGATGGCCGCGCTGACGATGGCGAGGATGACGAGGAACATGAATATCTGTTTGGACGAAGTGGCGATCAAGCGCGCCACCAATATCTCGTCCATCTGATCCTTGGAATAGGCTTGCAGATGCTTCCAGCGCACGATCTGTTCGGATACAGCCTCTTCGCTTCCTTGCACAGTGCGCACCAACACCGCATTCACGAAGCGGCTGGAGGTCTGGCTGGCTTGTATCGCCTCCAGTAATCCGGGAACACCGGGGCGATTGAAGGCGGGGTTGGCAGCCGTGCGTGCGCGTTCGTTGACAAGCGCATCGTTGTCTTTAAGGAATTGCACTTCCTGCGCGTCCTTAAGTGGAATGAAGATCATCGGATCGCCACCGGAGGAAACCATGCGGCGCGTCAACCCCACCACGGTGTATTCGTGACGACGGATAGTGACGGTGTCACCCACGACCAGTCCGGTCTTGATGTCGGCCAACGCTTCATAGTGTGAACGGGTGATCGGGCGGCCTGCCACAAGATAGGCCGGCTCACCCGGCTTGCCCGTTTCGAACCCCACCACCATCACGCGGATATCTTTTTTGTTGTGACTTATCTGCATCGTCAGATAAGTCACATTGCCCGCCTGCCGTATCCCTGGCATACCCAGCAGATCTTTGGCTACATCATCATGCACGCTGGAGGGTTCGGCATACGGCCCCAAGGTGTCCTGCTGCACCACCCACAGATCGGCACCCGCATTCTCGATCAACACGCGCGCATCATCCACCATGCCGCGATACACACCCGCCATGGTCAGTGTCACGCCGATCAGCAAGCCCAAACCGATGCCGGTGAAAACGAATTTTCCCCATCCATGCAGAATGTCGCGGCTCGCTAAATTGATCACGGCTTAGCCTTTCACCAGCGCGGAAACGACTTTGACTTTGAGTCCTTCGCGCAAAGCTTGTTGGCTATACACGATGACCTCATCACCCTCCCCCAAGCCATCCAATATCTGAGTCCGGCCATCCATCGTGGAGAGACCTATCTTGACGGGCTTGAACGTTATCAAGCCATCGCGCAAGACCCAGACGCCACTCACTTTATCCACTCGTTTGACGGCAGCGCTTGGAATGCTGCGCGAGTCATTCAAGTCGGGTAGTTTGATTGTGACTTCCGCAAATTCACCGATGCTGGCACGCGCGTTAGAAAGTGAAACATTGACGATACGTTCCTCGGTCACTGCATCACTCACGATGTCGATGCGAGCGACCTTGCCTGTGACTGGCACATACGGTTGAGAGCGCAACACGACCTCTGCCACTTGTCCTGTACGAACCAGCCCCGCTTGCAGTTGCGGGATGCGCGTTTCCACCCACAGGCTATTCGGATCGATCACCTGAAGAACGACCTGCCCTCCAACGACCGTGCTCCCCGGCTCCGCCAGCCTGACCGCAACAACACCATTGACGGGACTGATCAAACGCGTTTGCGCACGCGCCTTGCCGATGCCGCGCGCATCAGCTTGTGCTCGTGCATTTTCATCGCGGGCAATGGCAAGATTCGCCGAGGCAGTAGCCAATGCCGATGCCGATGCATTCTTTTCGTGCCACTTCGCATCGAACATCTCTTGGCTGACGAAACCACCTTCACGCAACTCTTGGTAGCGAATCGCGGTGGCTGTGACGGTTTTTAAACGACTTTGCGCTTCACGCACTTGTGCTTCCGCCGCTTGGATCGCACTCGCTGTCTTCTCGACCACGCGCTGGCTACTCG
>JBAYTV010000259.1:0-3306 GCA_041675405.1 Sideroxydans sp.
ATTACCATGCTGGTGGCTAACACCGTGCAGTCTGCCGAACGCTCTGCGGCTCAGTGATCTAGCGGCATACCGTATTTCCGAACGGGTCGGTACCACAGCGCACTGCTGGTGTATCGGCCGCGTTACCTGACTCTCTGATTCGCTTCTCTTCCGCCGTCTCTTTCACGCCAGACTTGGGCTCTGGCATTTTCCCCTGCCGCGAAGGTTTGGCTGGCTTCGTACTCAGCACCCCATCCCTATCCATACAAACGACATTACCGAACGCATCGTGACCACAACGCGGTTGCACCGCAGATGCCAACTGAGATGCGGAAGACAACACAAGAAACAGCGCGGCAGAAAGCTTCATCCCTGGCGAAACTGTTGATCAGCCCGCCAAACCGACATAGACGTTCTGCACGTCATCATCTTCATCAATGGCTTCAAGGAAGGCTTCGACTTCTTCACGCTCGGCATCGCTGCTGATGGTGACGGGGTTCTTGGGGCGATAGCCGATCATTGCTGAGGTGACGGTGAAACCTTGTGCAGGTAACGCCTTGCACACGGCATCCAGATCGGTGGGTTCGGTGATGAACAACGTCGCCCCTTCCTCAGCAGGCTCAAGGTCTTGCGCTCCCGCTTCGATGGCTGCGACTTCAGCATCAACGTCTTTTGAGTTAGGCGTCGCCTCAATCATGCCCACATGGTTGAAATCCCACGATACGGAACCTGGCGCACCCAACTGCCCCTTGCGGAACAACACGTTCATGCTGGACTTGGTGCGGTTGATGTTGTCAGACAGACATTCGACGATGACAGGTACGCGATGCGGTGCGAAACCTTCGTACACGAGGTGTTCCATGTGCAGAGGACCATCCAACAGGCCTGCACCTTTTTTGATGGCGCGATCCAAAGTGTCTTTCGGCATGGATGCTTTTTTGGCCTGCTCAACTACCAGACGCAAGCGTGAGTTAGATCCAATGTCCGCGCCGCCTTTTGCAGCGACCATGATCTCTTTGGCCAACTTGCCAAAGATCTTACCCCTTGCATTCGCTGCGACTTCTTTGTGCCTTGCTTTCCACTGTGCGCCCATGTCTGTTCTCTTCTAAGTTGGTTGTTACAAAAATGCAGAGCGCGCATCTTGCCTCAAGTGGCGTTGCGCTTCAATCTAGATTGCACTTCGATATTGCGGGCGTCCCCCACCCCCGGTGGGAGAGGGGCTTATGCCGCACGCTCCAACACCTGCAAGAAATCATCACCGTATTTCGCCAATTTAGACTGCCCCACGCCACTGATCAGCCCCATATCAGTCAAGCTCTGCGGTTTGCGGTTGAGCATCTCTAGCAAGGTGCTGTCATGAAAGATGACGTAAGGCGGCACACCCTGTTCGCGTGCCAGTTCCATGCGCTTGGCTTTAAGGGCTTGCCACAAGGGATCATCGTTCGCGCCTGCGAAGGCTTCACGCAAACGTGAACTGCGCTCGGCTTTGCTACTGGTGCGTTTCGCTGGCTCGGCATCGCGACGCAACCACACTTCTTGCTCTCCACGCAAAACAGGGCGTGATGTCTCTGTGAGTTTTAACCCACCATAGGCTTCCATATCCACGCTGATGAATCCGGCTGCAACCAATTGCCGGTAGACGCTACTCCATTGCTGCTGTGCCAGCTCCTTGCCGATGCCAAAGGTGCTGAGTTGTTGGTGATTGAACTGTTCGACCTTGGGCGTGACCTTGCCCAGCAGCACGTCGATTAGGTGCGCGACGCCAAAGCGTTGCCCCGTGCGATACACACAAGACAGTGCCATCTGTGCGGCTTGCGTGGCATCCCAAGTGTCCACAGGTGAAAGGCAGTTATCGCATTGTCCGCAGTCACCGGGGTGCGCTTCACCGAAATAACGTAGGATGGTCTGGTGACGACACTCTGTGGATTCACAAAAACCGAGTAGTGCGTCCAGCTTTTGCAACTCAACACGCTTACGCTCTTCCGGCGAGTCGCCAGATAGCAACATCTGCCGCATCGATACCACATCGCCCAGACCGTATGCCATCCACGCATTCGCAGGCAAACCATCGCGCCCTGCTCGGCCTGTCTCTTGGTAGTAGCCTTCCATGCTCTTAGGCAGATCGAGATGCGCAACGAAACGCACGTTGGGCTTGTCGATACCCATGCCGAAAGCGACCGTGGCCACCATGATGACGCCCTCTTCGCGCAGGAATTTCTTCTGGTTCTTGCTACGCACTGCCGCATCAAGTCCTGCGTGATACGGCAAGGCATCCCAGCCCTGCTCCTTCAGCCATGCCGCAGTCTCTTCCACCTTTTTGCGCGACAGGCAATACACGATGCCTGCATCGTCTGGATGTTCGGTTTCGAGAAAGGTCTGCAATTGTTTACGTGCATTGTCCTTGAGCGCCACGCGGTAGCGGATATTGGGCCGGTCAAAGCTGGAGACGAACTGCTGCGCCTGTTCCAACTGGAGGCGTTCGATGATCTCGGCTCGTGTAGGCGTATCCGCCGTGGCCGTCAATGCGATGCGTGGCACATTGGGGAAGCGTTCATGCAACACGGTCAGCGCGCGATATTCGGGGCGGAAGTCGTGCCCCCATTGCGATACGCAGTGGGCTTCATCGATGGCGAACAGGCCGATGCCAGAGTGTTCACCTTCGTTCAACTGCTCCAATAGCTCAAGGAAACCTTCCGTCATCAGCCGCTCTGGCGCGACATACAACAATTTCAGTTCACCACTGCGCATCTGGCGCATCACTTCGCGCGCTGTTTGCGCATCCAGACTTGAATTCAAGAATGCCGCCGACACGCCCAACTGCTTGAGCGCATCCACCTGATCCTGCATCAAAGCGATGAGCGGAGATACCACGATACCCACCCCGTCACGTAGCAAAGCGGGAATCTGATAGCACAGGGATTTACCACCGCCCGTAGGCATCAATACCAAGGCATCGCCACCCGCCACGACATGCTCGACGATGCGCTGTTGCGCACCGCGAAAAGTGGCATAACCGAAGGTGTCGCGAAGTATCTGTTGGGCGGGATCTAGTGTCATGGAAGGCAATAATTGAAAGGTGTAGAAGCTTAACGCAATGCACACAATCTGAGGCGTTTCATGCCAACGAGGAGTATGATTTATTCAGAAAGAATCAGGTCAAACACAAGGGGAAATTTAGATGAGTATCCGCACTGTAAACACCCAGCCATTTTCCGATCAAAAACCCGGCACCTCGGGATTGCGTAAAAGAGTCCCCGCCTTTCAAAAGCAACACTACCTAGAGAATTTCGTACAGAGTATCTTCGACAGCATCTCGCCGCCGCTAGG
>JBAYTV010000260.1:0-3302 GCA_041675405.1 Sideroxydans sp.
AGGGCATGGACGACATACCTGGCGGAAGCAAGGCGGTCAAGGCGGAAGTGCCTTTGTCCGAGATGTTCGGTTACTCGACTGCGTTGCGTTCCGCGACCCAGGGTCGTGCAACCTACACCATGGAATTCAAGCACTACACTGAAGCACCCAAGAGCGTCGCTGAAGCGATCATGAGCAATAAGAAATAATTAACGAATTTAAGACTAGTCGGAGAAATAAATCATGGCAAAGAGCAAATTTGAACGTACCAAACCGCACGTAAACGTAGGCACGATTGGCCACGTTGACCACGGCAAGACCACCCTGACAGCGGCGATCACCATGGTGTTGTCGAAGAAATTCGGTGGCGAAGCCAAAGCCTATGACCAGATCGACGCAGCGCCGGAAGAGAAGGCACGCGGCATCACCATCAACACGGCGCACGTCGAGTACGAGACCGCCAACCGCCACTACGCCCACGTTGACTGCCCAGGCCACGCCGACTATGTCAAGAACATGATCACCGGCGCAGCCCAGATGGACGGCGCGATCCTGGTTGTATCCGCAGCTGACGGCCCCATGCCGCAGACACGTGAACACATCCTGTTGGCACGCCAAGTTGGCGTACCTTACATCATCGTGTTCATGAACAAATGCGACATGGTCGACGACGCAGAACTGCTCGAACTCGTTGAAATGGAAATCCGTGAACTGCTCAGCAAATACGACTTCCCAGGCGACGACACCCCCATCATCCACGGTAGCGCCAAACTGGCGGTCGAAGGCGACCAAAGCGAATACGGCGAGCCATCCATCTTCCGCTTGGCCGACGCACTGGACGCCTACATCCCACAACCGGAACGCGCACTCGACGGCACCTTCCTGATGCCAGTCGAAGACGTATTCTCCATCTCTGGTCGCGGTACCGTAGTGACTGGGCGTATCGAACGCGGCATCGTCAAAGTCGGCGAAGAGCTGGAAATCGTTGGTATCAAGCCAACCTTGAAGACGACCTGTACCGGCGTCGAGATGTTCCGCAAACTGCTCGACCAAGGTCAAGCAGGCGACAACGTCGGCGTCCTGTTGCGTGGTACCAAGCGTGAAGAAGTCGAGCGCGGCCAAGTACTGTGCAAACCAGGTTCCATCAAGCCGCACACCAAGTTCACAGCAGAGATCTACGTGTTGGGCAAAGACGAAGGTGGTCGTCACACCCCATTCTTCCAAGGCTACCGTCCCCAGTTCTACTTCCGTACGACTGACGTGACCGGCGCAGTTGAATTGCCAGCGGGTACCGAGATGGTGATGCCAGGCGACAACGTGAGTATCGTGGTCAGCCTGATCAACCCGATCGCGATGGAAGAAGGTCTGCGCTTCGCTATCCGTGAAGGCGGTCGTACCGTCGGCGCGGGTGTGGTTGCTAAGATCATCGAGTAATAAGCAGGATTGAGTTACTAGGATTGAGGATTGAGCCGAGTTGGCTAGATCCTCAATCCTTAGTCCTCAGTCCTAAATTCATAGGCCAGTAGCTCAATTGGTAGAGTATCGGTCTCCAAAACCGAGGGTTGGGGGTTCGAAACCCTCCTGGCCTGCCAGTTAATAAGTAGAACGGACGTACATGGCTGACAAGATCAAAATACTGGTTGCCCTGCTGCTCATCGCGGCGGGTGTGGTCGGTTACTACGCATTGAGCGATAGCGCTGCTGTATTGCGTGTCCTGATGGTGTTGTTCGGTGTGCTGGCTGCGGCTGGTGTGTTCTGGACCAGCACCATGGGTAAGCAGTTCTTTGGTTTTTCCAAGGACGCTGTCGCCGAATCAAAGCGCGTGGTATGGCCGACTCGTAAAGAGACGATGCAGACCACGGGGATCGTGATCTTGTTTGCAGTTGTGATGTCCCTGTTCTTGTGGGCTGTTGACGCGAGTCTGATGGCGATCGTGAATCTATTGATGGGACGGGGTGACTGATGGCTAAGCGTTGGTATGTGGTGCATACGTACTCCCAGTTCGAGAAGAGCGTACAGCGCGCTTTGCTGGAGCGTATCGAGCGTACCGGGGTGCAAGACCTGTTCGGTCAGATCCTGGTTCCGGTAGAAGAGGTCGTTGAGCTGAAGGGTGGGCAAAAGACCATCAGCGAGCGCAAATTCTTTCCGGGATATCTCTTGGTTGAGATGGAAATGACCGATGAGACCTGGCACTTGGTGAAGAACACACCTAAGGTCACTGGTTTCCTTGGGGGTTCAGCGATGAAGCCTTCGCCGATCAGTCAAAAAGAAGTCGACACCATCATGCAGCAGATGCAGGCGGGTGTTGAGAAGCCGCGTCCAAAAGTGTTGTTCGAAGTGGGCGAGGCAGTGCGCGTCAAAGAAGGTCCTTTCACCGACTTCAACGGCATGGTGGAAGACGTCAACTACGACAAGAGCAAGCTACGCGTGTCGGTCACCATCTTTGGTCGATCCACACCTGTAGAACTGAATTTCGGGCAAGTCGAAAAAGCCTGATGTTGAGCGCCGGATTTTCCGGCATTAAGTAACGGGGAGCTTATCGGGGCGGTTGCGATAGGCGTTTAACCCACAACAAGGAGTAGAAACGTGGCAAAGAAGATCATCGGCTTTATCAAGCTGCAAGTGCCTGCGGGCAAAGCAAATCCAAGTCCTCCTATCGGCCCAGCACTGGGTCAGCGCGGCTTGAACATCATGGAATTCTGCAAGGCGTTCAACGCCCAGACTCAAGGCGTCGAGCCAGGTCTGCCCATCCCAGTGGTGATCACCGCATTCGCAGACAAGAGCTTCACCTTCGTGATGAAGACTCCCCCTGCGACCATCCTGATCAAGAAGGCGGCGGGCGTGCAAAAGGGTAGCAAGACACCTCATACCGACAAAGTCGGTAAGTTGACACGCAAGCAAGCAGAAGACATCGCGAAAGCAAAACAACCTGACCTGACAGCAGCTGATCTGGATGCGGCCGTACGCACCATCGCGGGTAGCGCACGCAGCATGGGCATCACAGTGGAAGGGGTTAAATAATATGGCACTCTCAAAACGTTATAAGGCACTGGCTGCCAAGGTTGATCGTAACAAGCTGTACGCGCTGGATGAGGCGTTGAAGTTGGTCAAAGAGACTGCAAAAGCGAAGTTCGATGAGTCCATCGACGTTGCCGTTAATCTGGGTATCGATGCGAAGAAGTCCGACCAATTGGTGCGTGGCTCCGTCGTTCTGCCTAAGGGTACAGGCAAGACCATGCGCGTCGCTGTGTTCGCGCAAGGTGCCAAGGCAGAAGAAGCTAAGGCTGCGGGTGCGGACATCGTTGGTTTCGACGACCTGGCTG
>JBAYTV010000261.1:0-3300 GCA_041675405.1 Sideroxydans sp.
AAAGGGGGAAACAGTTTGGTGTTGATTCGGCAGGCAGTTCATTTCGCACCGCCCTTCTTCTTGCCACCGCCGAAGTAGGCAAGCCACTTCGGATGTTCTTTCATGCCGGGATATTTCTTCATGGGTTCGAATTGTGGCGAGGTCTGCTCAGGCTCGCCCGCTTCCGCCTTGTAGATACGCACACGCACGTCATACCAAGCCGCTTGTCCGGTGATAGGGTCGGAGTTGGAGAAACGCTTGCCATCCGCTTGCGCTGGCAATTCTTCCGAGATCACATGGTTGAGCAAGAAACCCTGCTGTGATTCGTTCGCATCGGGTGACAGATTCCATGCACCAGCCGCCTTGCCGATAGCGTTCCAAGTCCACACCGTGCCTGGCTCCACCGATTCACTGTAGCGCGCCATGCAACGTACCTTACCCCACTGCGATTCGCACCATATCCAATCGCCGTCGGCGATGCCCGCATCCTTCGCGGTCTTCGCATTGACGTACAGATAGTTGTGCGCGTGGATCTGGCGTAACCATGCATTCTGCGAATCCCACGAGTGATACATCGCCATCGGACGTTGCGTCAGTGCGGATAGTGGATATTTGGCCTTGTCGGTGGCCTGTGTCTCCAGCGGCTCGTAGTAGAACGGCAAAGGATCGAAGAAGGTCTCGATACGTTTCGCCAGATGCGCGGGCGGTTGACGTGTGATGCTCTTGCCCTGCGCCGCGAGACGGAACTTCTGCAACACCTCGGAATACAAGTGGATCAGGATCGGTTCGGCATAGCGTGTGATACCACTGCGTTGCGACCACTCAAGGTAGCCCTTGTTCCAGTTGCGCATGAACTGATACGAACGCGGTAGCTTGTAGTGGTGCACGCAATCGTTCTTGGCGTACATCTCCCACTGGTTCGGATTTGGCTCACCGCGCAGCGTCTTCTCACCGCCTTTGCCGCGCCAACCCGAGAGGAAACCGATACCGGAACCCGGTGCGGTCTCCCAGTTGACGATGAAATCGGGATAATTTTTATACTTGCGCTCACCCTCTTTGGTCACGAAAGCGGGCAGCTTCAAGCGCGTGCCTAGCTCGATCAGCACTTCTTGGAATGGCTTGCAATCACCCGTCGGCGGTACCACAGGGATGCGCACCGAATCCACCGGGCCGTCGAATTCCGAAATCGGTCTATCGAGCATCGACATCACATCATGGCGCTCGAGATAAGTCGTGTCCGGCAGGATCAGATCGGCGAATGCGGTGGTCTCCGAATGGAAAGCATCACATACTACTAGGAACGGTATCTTGTACTCACCGTCTTCCTCCTTGTCGGTGAGCATCTTGCGCACCTCAGTGGTGTTCATGGTGGAGTTCCATGCCATGTTGGCCATGAACAGCAGCAGCGTGTCGATCTTGTAAGGATCACCGCGCCACGCATTGGTGATGGCGTTGTGCATCAGACCGTGCACCGACAGCGGATACTCCCACGAGAAGGCTTTGTCGATACGCACCGGACTACCGTCCGCATTGACGAAGAGATCGTCCGGATCAGACGGCCAGCCGAGTGCCATACCATCCAGCGGTGTGTTCGGCTGCACGGCACGCGGATCGTTCGGGGTACGTGCACAGGGCGGAATGGGACGCGGGAAAGGCGGCTTGTGACGGAAGCCACCCGGACGATCGATAGTACCCAACAGCGTCATCAATATCGACAGGGCACGTATGGTCTGGAAACCATTGGAGTGCGCAGCCAGTCCACGCATGGCGTGGAACGACACAGGGTTGCCCGTGACGCTGCTGTGCTCTTTGCCCCAAGAATCGGTCCACGCGATCGGCAGTTCGATCTTCTGGTCACGCGCAGTGATACCCATCTCATGCGCTAGACGCTTGATGGTATCGGCAGGAATGCCCGTGATCTGCTCCGCCCATTCCGGCGTGTAATCCTTGACTCGATCTTGCAGCAGTTGGAACGCGGGTTTGACTGCGACACCGTCTGCCAATTTGAATTCGCCCAACAAGAATGGATCGGCACCTTCTGTATGTGTCACCACCGGCTTGTTGGTATTGCGATCCCACCACAGCTTGTTCTGCGGGTCGTAGCAACCTTCTTCTTCTGGCACCTCGGTGCGCACGAACATGCCGAACTCATCATGCTTGTCGTCTAGGTTCACCAGTTGTCCGGAGTTGGTATAGCGCACCAGGAAGTCGCGGTCATATAAACCAAGCGCGATGATCTCGTGGATGATGGCAAGGAACAATGCGCCATCGGTACCCGGACGGATAGGCACCCACTCATCAGCGATGGCGGAATAACCGGTCCGCACCGGATTGATGGATATGAAGCGACCGCCCTCGCGTTTGAATTTAGCGATGGCGATCTTCATCGGGTTGGAGTGATGGTCTTCCGCCGTACCGATCATGATGAATAATTTGGAGCGTTCCAGATCGGGACCTCCGAATTCCCAAAACGAGCCGCCGATGGTGTAGATCATGCCTGCGGCCATGTTCACCGAACAGAAACCGCCATGCGCCGCGTAGTTGGGTGTGCCGAACTGGCGCGCGAACAGGCCGGTCAGTGCCTGCATCTGATCGCGTCCGGTGAACAGCGCGAACTTCTTGGGATCGGTCGCGCGTATCTTGCCCAAACGCTCACTCAGTATGCTGAAGGTCTCTTCCCAGCTGATCTCTTCGAACTCGCTGGTGCCGCGCTCGACCCCTGGCTTGCGGCGCAGGGGCTTGGTCAAGCGTGCGGGTGAATATTGCTTCATGATGCCGGAGGAACCCTTGGCACAGATCACACCGTTGTTCAGTGGATGATTCGGATTGCCGTCGATGTAGCGCACTTCACCGTCGCGCAGATGCACGCGAATACCGCAACGGCAAGCGCACATGTAACAGGTGGTGTTCTTGATCTCAGTCTTGGCATCCGTGACAGGCGGGGCGAAAGGGTCGTGCAAAGGGGTGGATGACATAGTGGCTATATTGTATTTATCGAGGCACAACAGACCCGCGAAATCGGTCGGATTTTGTGGGGTGCAAGTATGCGTATCACACGCCAGCCCTACCATAGCTGTGATGAGTGATTGAGGCATAACCCGTAAGGGGGGGTGTGCCCATTAACCCATGAGGGGTATCGCAGAGTCATGTGTGATGCTCTAGTGTGCCGAACTTGAAAAACCATGAGTATTTTAAGAATTTATTCGGGGAGATAAGTATGGCATTGGTAAACCCGCACGGCGGGGGCAATCTTAAGCCTTTGTTGCTAGAGGGCGAAAGTCTGATCGCTGAAGTACAGCGTGCACGCACCTATCCAAAAGT
>JBAYTV010000262.1:0-3298 GCA_041675405.1 Sideroxydans sp.
CCGGCGAAGCCGATCAAGGCGCCGGGTTCGGCGATATTCACATCGCCCAAAAAGGCGAAGCTGGCGGAGACGCCGCCCATGGTGGGATCGGTCAATACGGAGATGAAGGGCAGCTTGGCTTCGCTCAACTGAGTGAGTGCGGCGCTGGTCTTGGCCATCTGCATCAAGGACAGCAGACCTTCTTGCATACGCGCACCACCGCTGGCGGAGAAGCAGATAAATGGGCATTTCTGTTCCAGTGCGACCTGCACACCGCGCACGAATCGTTCACCCACCACGGAGCCCATCGAGCCGCCCATGAAGTTGAATTCGAATACGGCGGCGACTACGGGTACGGCATGGATGCTACCTTGCAAGACGATCAAAGCATCATCTTCGCTGGTGCTCTTTTTGGCAGCGATCAGACGATCGCTATATTTCTTCTGGTCTTTGAACTTCAGCGTATCGATAGGCAATACTTCGGAGCCGATCTCGAACTGGCCTTCGCTATCCAGCAACCAGTCCAAACGGGTACGCGCAGTGATGCGGTGATGATGGTTGCACTTGGGGCAGACGCTGTGGTTCTTCTCCAGATCGGAGTGATACAACACGGCTTGGCAGGACGGGCATTTGTGCCACAGACCTTCCGGTACGTTCTTCTTCGAATCTTCGCTCTCGCGGCGTTTGATCTTCGGCGGCAATAGTTTTTGGAACCAACCCATGATGTGCTCTCCTCTTATTGATCGATTGCCTGTCGCAATTCTCGCAC
Organism: Sideroxydans sp.; assembly: GCA_041675405.1. Classification (GTDB taxonomy): domain Bacteria; phylum Pseudomonadota; class Gammaproteobacteria; order Burkholderiales; family Gallionellaceae; genus Sideroxyarcus. The sequence continues at coordinate 749 of JBAYTV010000262.1, forward strand.
CAACTTGTTTACATTGGCGACGACATTCTGCTCAGTTGAATTCTCTACTTCTTGCACGATGCGGCTACCCACCACCACACCATCGCACAGCTTAGCCACTGCCTTTGCAGTGGCTGCATCGTGGATGCCGAAGCCCACGCCGATTGGCAGCCTGATGTGTTTACGCAGTTGCGGCAATTTGTCTTCGATGGCTGACAGATCGATGCTGCCCGAGCCTGTCACGCCCTTCAGCGAGACGTAATACACATAACCACGCGCCAATTTGGCGACCTGTTGGATACGCGCTTCATTCGTCGTGGGTGCCAGCAGGAAGATAGGTGCGATGTTGTGACGCTGCAGATGCTCGAACGCATCGTGACTCTCTTCGGGCGGGAAGTCCACGGTCAACACCCCATCCACACCCACTTCGGCGCAACGTTGTGCGAACACCTCCCATCCCATCGCCTCGATGGGATTGCCGTAGCCCATCAACACCACTGGCGTGGCCGTATCCTGCTTGCGGAATTCCGCCACCATGCCCAATACGCCGCGCAGAGACATGCCGTTCTTAAGGGCACGTTCGGAAGCACGCTGGATGACGGGGCCATCCGCCATGGGATCGGAGAACGGTACGCCCAACTCAAGTACGTCCGCGCCTGCGCTCACCAAGCCATGCATCAGCGGTACGGTAAGTGACTGCGATGGATCGCCTGCTGTAATGAAGGGGATGAGCGCCTTGCGCTGTTGTTGTTTCAGTTTGGCGAAGGTCGTGTCGATGCGGCTCATAGCGTGATGCCTTTTATTCTCGCCACTGTGTTCATGTCCTTATCGCCGCGACCCGAGAGGTTCACCAGCAATACTTTGTCTTTTGCTAGGGTCGGTGCGATCTTGATGGCATGGGCCAGCGCGTGACTGGATTCCAGCGCGGGGATGATGCCCTCAAAACGGCACAGCGCATCAAATGCGCCAATGGCTTCGTCGTCATCGATGGCGACATACTGTGCACGTCCTATCTCTTTCAAAAGGCAATGTTCAGGACCGACACCGGGGTAATCCAGACCAGCAGAGATGGAATGCGTCTCGATGATCTGGCCGTTCTCGTCCTGCATCAGATTGACCTTGTTGCCGTGCAGCACGCCGACCTTGGCATTCGCGGTGAGCGGCGCAGCGTGTTTGCCGCTGGCGATGCCGTAGCCGCCCGCTTCCACACCAATGATCTGCACGTTAGGTACTTCGATATAAGGATGGAACAAGCCGATGGCATTGGAACCGCCGCCGACACAGGCGATGACCGCATCCGGCTGGCGACCGATCATGTCGGGCATCTGCACTTTAGCTTCGTTGCCGATGACGCTCTGGAAATCGCGCACCATCATCGGATAAGGATGCGGGCCGGCTGCCGTACCGAAGATGTAGAAAGTGAATTCAACGTTGGTGACCCAATCGCGGATGGCTTCGTTGCACGCATCCTTGAGCGTCTTGGAACCGCTCTCCACGGGCACGACGGTTGCACCCAGCAGCTTCATGCGGAACACATTCGGCGCCTGGCGCTGGATGTCTTCCGCGCCCATGTACACGATGCACTCCATACCGAAACGTGCCGCCACGGTCGCAGTCGCCACACCGTGCATTCCTGCACCTGTCTCGGCGATGACCCGCTTTTTGCCCATGCGCTTCGCCAACAAAGCTTGCCCCATCGCGCTGTTGATCTTGTGCGCGCCGGTGTGGTTCAGATCTTCGCGCTTCAGATATATCTGCGCACCACCGAGACTCTCGGACAAGCGCTTAGCGTGATAGATAGGGCTGGGACGCCCGACGTAATGCTTGAGTTCATAAGCCAACTCGGCTTTGAATTCGTGATCGTCTTTGAAACGCAGATACTGTGTGGTCAGTTCTTCCACAGCGGGGATCAAGGTCTCCGCCATATAAGTGCCACCGAACTGGCCGAAGTGACCGGTTGAATCAGGAAAATTGTAAGTCAATCTTGTACTCCGTTATAAACCTACTGCGCAGCCCGATTGCGGCGTCGCGTGCTCGTTCATTCCTCGCCTACCCATGTGTCCGGTATGTCTCGTCATTCACTGCGCGGCTCCTTGCAATCAGGCTTGCTCGCTACGGTTTCTAACGGAGTCCATACGTTTAACCTCTTCGATGAATGCCGCGACCTTCGCCGCATCCTTTATTCCTTTTGCCGACTCCACGCCGCTGGACGCATCCACCGCATAGGGCAGCACTTGTTTGACCGCTTCGACCACGTTACCCGCATGCAAACCGCCAGACAGGATCACCGGCAAGGACAGGTTCTGCGGAATGAGTGCCCAATCGAACGACTCCCCCGTGCCGCCTTGCGTGCCCTCCACAAAGGCATCCAGCAACAAACCTTGTGCCCCAGCATAACGGGCCGCGCATTCTACCAAATCCACCCCCGCTTTGACCCGTATCGCCTTCAGATAAGGCTTGCCGAACTGTTGGCAGAACTCAGGTGATTCCTCACCGTGGAACTGCAACACATCCAAAGAGATATTTGCCAACAGTTGGAGCACGTAATCGACCGTTGGATTCACGAACAGA
>JBAYTV010000263.1:0-3296 GCA_041675405.1 Sideroxydans sp.
AGATGGTGGCGGCTGTCGCCCCCTTCATCGACACCTCCATCAGCAAGACGGTGAACGTGCCTGCCGACTATCCTTTTGAAGAATTCAAAGACCTCTACACCGAGGCATGGAAAGCGGGTTTGAAGGGGTTGGCGACCTATCGCCCCAACAGCGTGTTGGGCTCGGTGTTGTCTGTCACTCCCGAGAAGAAGGAAGAAGAACAACCGCAAGACTTCGTGTTCGACCAAGACCGCCGCATCGTGCTGGAATCCACGCCCAAACCTGCGCTCGCGTCGCTGCGTTGGCCGGGTCGCCCTTCGCTGCCTTCTGGTAGCGAAGGTTGGACTTCACCCGTGGTGAAGCATTCGCTCGGCAGCTTCGTGGCCTTCGTGTCGCACACCAAGAACGGTTGCAATCATCCGTTCGAAGTGTGGGTGAATGGTTCCGAGCAACCGCGCGGCTTGGGCGCCCTGGCAAAGTCACTCTCGATGGACATGCGCACACGCGACCCCGTGTGGATCCGCATGAAGCTGGAGATGTTGATGAAGTCGGCAGGCGATGATGCCTTCGACATGCCCATGCCTCCCGATGGCGAAGTGAAGCGTATGCCCAGCTTGGTCGCCGCCTTCGCGTATCTGCTGAAATATCGCATCGAAGAACTGGGCGCATTAGAAGTCTGCGATGGTGTGACCACGCCGATGATGGATGCACTGTTCGCCAGAAAAGAACCCAAGACCGGCACCGACGGTACCATGAGTTGGACAGTGGACATCTCCAACGCAGGCAGCGGTGACGATTTCGTATTGGGTTTGAAAGAACTGGTGCTACCCGACGGACAACGCCGCCCCTACTCCATGTGGTTGTCCGGCGTGTATCCGCGCGCACTCGATGGACTGTGCAAAGTGTTGAGCCTGGACATGCGCGTCATCGACCCCGCGTGGATCGGCATGAAGCTGCGCAAGCTGCTCAACTTCGGCGAACCCTTGGGTGACTTCATGGCGCGTGTGCCCGGTGGCGCAAAGATGGAAAGCTACCCCTCCACCGTGTCGTATGTGGCGAAGCTCATCATCCACCGCTTCTCCATGCTCGGCATCCTCGACGAGAACGGTTACCCGATCCAACAGATGGGCGTGCTAGAGATCCCCGAAGGCCAGATCAAACCCACCACCCTCAAACCCATCGTCGGCAAGGTGTGCAAAGAGTGCGGCAACGCCACGCTCATCAAGAAGGACGGCTGTGAGTTCTGCACGAGTTGTGGGGCGATCGGGGCATGCGGTTGAGTGTTACTATGGACTTGGTTGCTGTAACGGGATATGCACCGAATTCGGTATCAAATTTTCATTAGAGAATACACGCCAATCGCATGGGTATCCAAGATAGAGATTATATGAGGGAACGACGTAGCGATGATGACCCTCCAACCAAGGGCGGTTCACCTTGGTGGTTCGTCGCAGGAACTATTGTTGCAATTGTTATTGTCTTTTCTATTATGGACTCACGCATTTCAAACCACACAACAGCTCAGGCCCGTCCTGCGGTTGTGAATGTAAATACCGCTTCATTAACCGAGTTACGCGCGCTACCTCGGGTCAGCGAGGCTGTCGCACAAGCCATCATTGACGGTAGACCGTACTCCTCAACAGACGACCTAATACGAGTCTATGGTATAGGCCCAAAGACATTAGAAGGCATTCGCCCTTACATAAAAGTTAATGATGCACATCCGCACCCCTAACTCTGCATTCGAGTGGGACTGCGAAAAGCCTGCGTAAGGTGCAATAAGCGAGCGCATTGCACCGGATGTTTGGATTCCTCACCATACGGCGCAATGCCCGTTGGTTATTGCGCCCTACATCTACTCACTCGTCACCATTGCTATTTTTCTGGCACCCCTGACAAAACACCTTCGCATCGTCGAACCATTCGTAGAAGTCCGCCGTAAATCCCTCCACATCCGCAAGCAACTCAAGTTCCCCATTCGCTAATGGATTGGGTTGCCTCGCGCGGCGTGACATGCGCGCCAACACGTCGGCGACATCCTCGATGTGTGCGTAGCTGCTGAGCCAATCTTGTTGCGCCATCATGTTCAAAGCGAAATGCGAATCGGTTGGTAGGTCGTGCAGTCGGTCTTGGATGTGGCGATAAACTTCGTTGCAGTACTCATCCAGCGGGCGGTGATGGATGTCTGCCCAATGCTTCGCCAACAGGTGGTCATAGAACACATCGACGAGGACGCCGGCATAACGTCTACGCTGGAGAGAGACACGGGTGCGGCTGCGGCAAAATGCGGGATGGGTTTCGGCGTGATAATCGATGGCGCGATGCAGGGCGACACCCTTGGCGAGGTCTGGCGGCAACGCGCCCGGCAAGGTTCCCTTGATCCAATCACCAACGACTCCGCCCACAATCAAGGCGGGAGAGTCACCTGCAAGTAGTGCATGGCCAAGGAAGTTCACGGTCGATCTTTCGGTGATTCAAACGCTTTCTATTCTTTACTCAGCAAGCGACAGAAGATGCTTCAGGTCACATCCCCATCCACATAGAACCAGCGTCCATTCTCGCGCACGAAGCGGCTCACCTCTTGCAGACGATGCGCGCGACCGTTCACTTTGTAGCGTGCGACGAATTCGACGATGGCGTGGTCGGCATCTTGTTGTTCGTGGCGCCTCACTTCCAGCCCTATCCACTTCGTTGCTGTGTCGGCCGCCAAGTCCAATGAGGTTGGCCGTGTGGAGGTGTGCCATGTGGCCAACAGATAGTCTTCTCGCAGCAGGGTGTAAGCGGTGTAGCGCGAACGCATGAGGGCTTCGGCGGTAGGTGCAGGTGCGTTTCCCTCGATGTAAGGAGCGCAGCAAGCGGTGTAGGGTTTGGTGCTACCGCAGGGACAGATGATGGAATTTTGTTTCATGGTTTTTCAACGAGGGTTCCCTCATCCCCTGCCCTTCCCCCAGCGGGGTAAGGGAGTTCGTTCCCTCGCCCTCTGGGAGAGGGTTAGGGTGAGGGTGCTTTTTGTTATTGCTGCCACAACGGTGGCTCCTCCATCAGTGCGATCTGCTCACGCAATTCCAAGATGCGGTTCTGCCAATAGATCTGCGTGTTGAACCACGGGAAGGCTTGTTTGAATGCGATGTCGTCCCAGCGCCGCGCGAGCCATGCGGAGTAGTGGATGAGGCGCAAGGTGCGCAGGGCTTCGATAAGATGCAGTTCGCGCGCATCGAACTCGCAGAAGTCTTCATAGCCCGCCAGCACGTCGCCCATCTGCCGCACACGGTCTTCGCGTTCACCCGATAGCAACATCCATAGGTCTTGTACGGCTG
>JBAYTV010000264.1:0-3294 GCA_041675405.1 Sideroxydans sp.
AGTCGGATGCCATCTTCCGCGACCTGCAAGCGCAATTGGAAGGCACGGAGAACCGTATCACCGTGGCGCGCAACCGCTACATCAAAGGTGTGCAGGATTACAACGTGTTGGCGCGCTCTTTCCCAACCAACCTGACCGCGATGATGTTCAGCTACGAAGTCAAACCTTCCTTCGCAGTAGAAGACGAGAAGGCCGTCTCGTCCGCTCCCAAAGTAGATTTCGGCGCACCGGCTGCTCCTGCCAAGTAATCCACTATGAAACGCCTCTGGTGGCTAGGCTTTCTGCTTGCATCGTTCCTGTTGGGAACGGCGCAGGCTGAAGTGGCCGTCCCGCCACTGAAACAACGTGTCACCGACCTGACATCGACTCTCGATGCCAGCCAGACCCAAATTCTAGAAACCAAGATTGCCGCCTTTGAAAAAGCCAAAGGCTCGCAGATTGCCGTACTCATCCTGCCCACGACACAACCCGAGGTCATCGAGCAGTTCGCTATCCGCGTGGTCGAGGCATGGAAATTGGGGCGCAAGGGCGTGGATGATGGTGTGCTTCTACTGGTCGCCAAAGATGATCGCAAGTTGCGCATTGAGGTGGGCTATGGATTGGAAGGTGCACTCAACGATGCGACCGCGAAACGTATCGTTGCAGAAGTCATCAGCCCAGCTTTCAAGCAGGGTGATTTCTACGGAGGCATCGATGCGGGTGTGACTTCCATCATCAAAGTCATTGATGGTGAACCGTTGCCGCCCCCTGCACCTGGTGGACAGGCTCAAGACTCGGATTCCGATGATCTAAGCAATCTGTTGGGTATCGGCTTCGTCATCTTTCTGATGGGCAACATCATCCTGCGCCAGATGCTGGGGCGACTGCCTAGCGGTCTGCTCGTGGGTGGTGCTATCGGCGCTATCGCTTGGTTCATGTTGCTGTCGCTGGGTATCGCTGCCCTCGTCGGTGTAGTGGCTTTCGTGCTTTCTTTGATGTTTGGCTCGAATTCAGGCGGTTCCGCAATGCCCGTAGGTTGGGGTGGAGGCGGTGGAGGATGGAGTGGTAATGGTGGAAGTGACAGTTGGGGCGGTGGTGGCGGTGGTGGCTTTGGGGGCGGCGGTGCCTCGGGGGATTGGTAATGGATATCAAACGTGTCATCAAACATCTGTCCATCAGCGAAACCACGGTGCGACGTCATTTCCCTCGCTCGGCATTGGATAACATCGAGCGCGCCATCGCGAACGTGGAGCGCAACTGTGCGGGGCAAGTGCGTTTCGCGGTCGAACATGCCTTGCAATGGAAGCCGCTGATGGCAGGACAGTCGGCGCGCGAACGTGCCATCGAGGTGTTCACCGATCTGCATGTGTGGGACACCGAGCAAAACAACGGGGTGCTGATCTACCTGTTGCTGGCAGACCGTGATGTGGAGATCGTCGCCGACCGTGGCATCCATAAGAAGCTAGGCCAAGCCGTATGGGAGTCCATCTGCAAACAAATGGAAGCGGCATTCCGTCAAGGCGACTTCGAACAAGGCGTCATTGCAGGTGTAAATAGTGTGGGAGTGCATCTTGCAGCGCACTATCCGCTGGCAGGTGAACAAGCGAACGAACTGCCTGACCGACCTGTGTTGTTCTGACGCCGTGAGCATCGAGACCGAACTCAAGCTTCATATCTCGCCCGAACATCTGCAGCGGTTAAAACGCCATCCCTTCCTGCGTTCTCTTACCAGCGGTCGCGCCCGTACGCAAAAGCTCACCAGCATCTACTACGACACCCCGGACTTGGCCTTGCGCCGACATGCGATGGCGTTGCGCTTACGCAACGTCGGCAAGCAGTGGATACAGACCTTGAAGGGGGGCGGCCAGGTCAGCGCAGGGCTACATCAGCGCAACGAATGGGAAGCGCCGGTACCCTCAGAACAGCTAGACTTCGATGTACTCAAAGATTGCGGCGGGACCCTGCCTCACGGCGCGCGTCACCGTCTGCGACCTGTATTCATCACTGATTTTTCGCGCAACATCCGCTTGGTGGAATATAAGGGGGCCCAGATCGAGCTGTGTATGGACAGCGGTGAGATACGCGCAGGGCATCAGAGTTACCCTATCTCTGAAGTAGAGTTGGAGCTCAAATCTGGCCAACCCCGTCAACTCTTCAAGCTGGCTATGGCCTTGCTCGACATCGTCCCTATGCGGGTAGAACACACGAGCAAGGCAGAGTACGGCTACCGACTTTTCACTGTATCCAAGCCTTCAGTCATGAAAGGCGGTTTCTCTCCCTTGCACAAAGGCCAATCCGTCAGTGATGCGATGCGATCTCTCATCGCTGATTGCCTGTCACATGTGCAGTCCAATGTACCGGGAGTCTTGCTCAGGTCGGACGCGGAATATCTGCATCAGATGCGTGTCGGTCTGCGCCGCTTGCGCGTGGTGCTTACAATCGCCTTACATTCCCGGCCCGATGTCGAGTTGGCGTCTTTGCGTGAACAAGTGAGTGAGCTGTGTGTGGTGCTAGGCAGGTCTCGCGAATGGGATGTATTCGTCATCCAGACCTTGCAGCCGATCAGTGCAAGATTCCCAGAACATGAGGGCTTACAAGAGATAACGAGAGCCTGCGAACGAGCACGCAAAAAACAACATGCAGGCGTTGAGGACGAACTCGGCTCGGTCGATTTCCAACGCATGCTCTTGCGTTTTGGTGCTTGGATGCACTCTGAACGGCTTGTTGTTTCTCCTACTTCCCTGAAATTATTTGTATCGAAATCCCTAAAGAAACGCGTCAAGGATGTCGTTAATTGCAGAATGGCACTACAGACGGGGGATGTGGATCGACTGCATCGCTTGCGCATCGCTTGCAAAAAGTTGCGCTACTGCATCGAGATGTTCGATTCCTTGTTCGATCGTGAGAAAAGCAAGACTTATCTTGGTGTGTTAGCCGATTTACAGGATGTACTTGGCAGGTTTAATGATCACGCCGTAGCTCACCGATTGGCGGACACACTGGATAGCAAGGTTAGACATGAAGTCATCGCACTTATCCATGAATACCTAGAGCAAGATGTTGAAGAACTGGATGCTGAATTCAGCAGTGCTTGGGAGCGTTTCGCAAAGTTGAAGACTTGTTGGGAATGAAGCACTAAAAAGAAAGACGTTAAAAATGGCCAAAAAAAGTACACCGTTGCGCGTTCCCGTCACCCAAGGTCTGAAAGATATCTATGCGATGGATATGCTGCTTCCCTATGAAGCTGCCTGCGAAGGGCGCTTCAGTGTCACCGCCTTTGCGCGACTCGCCATGGCGATCTCTGTCATACGTTGC
>JBAYTV010000265.1:0-3288 GCA_041675405.1 Sideroxydans sp.
AGAAGGCGAACCCTATGATCGCAATCAACTGTTGATCCTGCAGACACGTTTACAGAACCTATCTCAATTCAGCTCCATCACCGTCAGTTTGGACATGCAACCTGCTGCGGAAACGCCGACTGGAGCAGTCATCACCGCGCCAGTGAAGGTGCAGATCGTCGAAGCTCAATCGCGCAAGGTATCGACCGGTTTGGGCTACAGCACCAATAACGGCATGCGCAGCGAGTTGAGTTATCTCGATAATAATTTCGTCGGGCGTGCTTGGGCTTTCAGCACAGCCTTGGTGCTTGAGAATAATCGCCAGACACTATCGACAGGCATCGACACCTTGCCTAATCCTCAAGGATTCCGTTTGCAGTGGCTGGCCAGTGGCGAGCGCACCACCATCCAAGGCTTGGAGACACTACGTGATAAGTTCGGTGTGACGCGCAGTCACACTGTGTACGGTAACGAGTTCAACATCGGACTGAACTGGCAGCAGGAAAAACGCATCCCTGATGGCGGTATACGCGAGACCAATCGAGCGCTGGTCCTCGACTGGCGTTGGATGCAGCGTGCCGTGGATGATCCGCTGATGCCGATGTCTGGATCATTGACCGAGTTTAGACTTGGTGGTGCGGGCAAGGCTGCGCTTTCAGATGAGGATTTCGTCAGGACCTATCTGCGTCGTCAGCAATGGATACAGTTGGGGGAGAGCGACGTCATCTCCTTGCGTGGCGAGACGGGCTACACCAAGTCGCCGACACGCGTGAATATCCCGCAGGAATATCTGTTCCGTGTCGGCGGAACGCAGACGGTGCGTGGCTATGCCTTTCAAAGTCTGGGTGTGCATGAAGGCGATGCCGTGGTCGGTGGTCGCGCGATGGTGGCGGCGAGTGCGGAGTACACACATTGGTTCACGTCGCTGGGGATGGCCGCATTCGCGGATGCGGGTGATGCGGCTGATAGCATCGAAGCGCTGAAGCCCGTGATCGGTTATGGATTCGGTGCGCGTTGGCGCAGTCCGGTCGGACCTTTGGCGCTCGACGTGGCGCGAAGCAAGAAGGACTCGACGCTCGTCTATCACTTCTCTATCGCGGTGGCTTTCTGATGGCGAAAGAGGATCCCATCCTATCCTTACGCAGCAAGATCATTCTTGGCTTGCTCGCGCCGTGCTTCTTGGTCGCCGGGGTGGGCTACTACTTGCTCGGCACGACGTCTGGTATGACATGGGTGGCGGGTGTGATGGATAGACATACGCGCGGTGCATTCAAGGTGGATGGGCTGACAGGTTCCTTGTTCGGTGGATTCACGGCGCAACATCTCGCCTTCGATTCCGAGGGGCAGCGTATCGATGCGAGTGGTGTGCAGGTGGATTGGCAACCGCGTGCGTTGTTGAGTCAGGAGCTACATCTGTTGCGGGTGAGTGTGCAGCGGATAGACCTGCATGCGGAGCAGGTCGCAGCGGCAACGACAGCGCCCACACTGCCAGCATCGCTAGGGCTTCCGCTGGATGTCACGGCGGCGAAGATCCATGTGGGTGAGTTCCGCTGGTTCGCTGTGGGTTCAACGCAGCCTGATTTCGTGGTGAGCGGAGTGGATGCCAGCTTGAACAGTGATCCTCGGCAACATCACCTGCAAGTATTCAATGCGCATCTACCCTTTGGCGAAGTGGCGGGGGATGTGACGTTGGCGAGTGCCAGTCCTTTTTCGGTGATTTCACAAATCACTTTGGATACCACCACGCCGAGAGAAGAGAAACTCAAGGTGCAGGCGGATGTACAGGGTGAATTGCGCGACCTGGATATCAAGCTAAAAGCCGATGGTGCGGGAGTGCGCGCTGATGGAACGATATTGCTTTCTCCTTTTGACGAGGTGCCGCTGCAACGCATCCAGATGCAGTTCAAAGGTGTGGATGTGTCGCGTTTGTTAGAGAAGGCACCGCAGACGCGACTGTCAGGCCGTCTCGATGCGCGCGGGCTTAAAGGTGATCGCTTGGAAGGCGATGTGCGACTGCACAACGACCTGGCGAAAACGCTGGATAGGAGCGGCATCCCGATCGTCGATGCGCGTGCGCACATGAAGGTGTCTGCCGAACATTGGCAGATCACGGGTCTTGACGCCAAGACATTGCTTGCAGGGCAACTTTCAGGTGATCTCGTTTGGGATTCAAAAAGACAGTCGGGTGATGCGCAATTGACCTTGCGTGAAGTCGATATGCAGGCATTGCATAGCCGCCTGCCTTCGAAGTCGATGAATGGAAATATCGCGCTGGATGGGGCAGGCACGACTCAACATGCTGTGTTGGCACTGACCGATGGAGAATCGAAGCTCACGGGGGATCTGACACGACAAGGGCAGCAAGTCTCGTTGCACAGCCTGCGTCTGGTACGGGGTGAGACGAGCATCGAGGGGCGCGGTCAGTTCGCACTCGATAAGAGTCAGGAATTCAGTTTCACCAGCCAAGTGCATAAACTGGACTTGGCTGAATTCACTGCGACACCGCCGACCGATCTGAACGCCGAGATGACGATCAGGGGTGAACTGTTACCCGAACCGACAGCAGAGATGAGCTTCGCACTGACCAACAGCCGTTTTGCCGGATATGAGATCGGCGGGGCCGGATGGGCGGCGGTCATCAATGGCAAACATGGCAAAGGTGAGTTGGCATTCCATCTTGGGGACAATCGACTTTCGGTGAAAGGGAGTTATGGTCTAGGCGCGGACGAGTTGCGCTTCGACTTGGCGGCATCCGATCTGTCACAGGTGGAGGCGGATCTGGGTGGCGAATTGAGCGGGCGTGCCGCACTCACAGGGAATATCGCTGAGCCCCAGTTTGATTTCTCATTCAGCGGCAAACAACTGAAGTTGCCAGCGGGACAAACGATAGCCAGTGTGGATGCGGCAGGTGATATGTCATCTCAATCGATGACACTCAATCTGGTGATGCAGGACGGCAAGATGGGGGATGCTTTGCGTCTCCCCGAGGCGAGTCTCGAGTTGCAAGGCGCGCTCGAGGACCACAGCGTCAAGCTGCGCGCCAAGGTGGAGCAGGGTGTACAGGTACGGGAAGAATTGCAACTGCAAGCGCATGGTGGTTTGAGCGGCTTCGAAGACGGCTGGCGCGCAACGCGCTGGCAAGGATCGCTCAATGAGGTCATCGGCCTAGGCACAGTCTCATTGAGATTGCTCGGCACCACTGCGCTGACGCTGGGCGCAGAGAATGCGGAGCTGGGACCTGCGGACATCTCACTAGGCGGTGGCCGCACACATCTGGAAACTACAAGTTGGACACCTGCGTACTGGCAG
>JBAYTV010000266.1:0-3268 GCA_041675405.1 Sideroxydans sp.
CCGCCCCGCGCCCGGCTATCCCGCTTGCCCCGAGCACAGCGAGAAAGCACCGCTGTTCGAGTTGCTACAAGCACCACAGAACGCAGGCATCACCCTCACCGACAGCTTCGCCATGCTGCCCACCGCAGCGGTCAGCGGCTTCTACTTCTCTCACCCGCAAGCGCAATACTTCGCTACCGGTAAGGTGGATAAGGAACAGGTCGCGGATTATGCAAAGCGCAAGGGCTGGACAGTGGAACAGGCGGAGCGGTGGTTGGCTCCAGTGTTGAGTTACTAGATATGCTCAGAATCACTACCAAAGTTTGGTCACATTCCTCCGCTGAAATAGGTGAGAAGGAAAATGTGTCGGACATTTTGGAGAGCGAGCCAAAGGTTGTGAATTCATTCCGCGAACTGGTAGGAGAAGTTGCGGAAATTTCGTATCGAAACCCAGAACACGTTTTATTTTTTCGAGGGCAACATCAAGATTTTCAAAAGAACTTGCGAAACCAGGGTTTGGCTAGCAGTTTTTATCCATCTATATATCGAAGCCCTGCTACAAGCCTCTCGGTTACAGAGGTAATGAAACGATTCAAAAAGCTTGAGGAAGCCTCTCTTATGCTCATCGAGAAATTCTCAGAAAATGAAATTGATGGGCATGAGAAATTATCTAAGTTTGAAGAATTGAACTGGGCAATCCTCCAACACTATGAAGTTTGCGATACGCCGCTCCTCGATGTAACTCATTCGCTAAGGGTGGCAGCGTCATTTGCGCTCAATGAGAATGACAGTGACGGGTATCTATATGTATTTGGTTTTCCACATCCGAATGGAAGCATTACTTATTCGGTGGAACAAGAACTAATGAACATCCGCCTGCTAAGCATCTGTCCTCCTGGTGCTCATCGTCCATATTTCCAAGAAGGGTTTCTTGTCGGAACCTTCCCTTCTCGCAGATTGGCAAAGCACCCGAGTTTGGATATTGGTAGAAGATTAATTGCGAAGTATCGATTAAAGCCGCGAAAATTCTGGGATAAGCATTTTCAAGCAATACCAAAAGAGGCGCTTTATCCGAAGGATGACATTGAACAGATTTGCAGTGAAATTAAACTAGGCCTTTAAACAACGAGATTATTAGGAGCTTTATGACTACCCTCATCAAAACCGACACCAAACTAGGCGCAGGCGCAACAGCGCAAGCCGGACAGACCGTCATCGTGCATTACACCGGCTGGCTCTTTGACGAGTCCGCACTGGGCAACAAAGGCGCGAAGTTCGACAGTTCACTGGATCGTAACGAGCCGTTCGATTTCCCACTCGGTGGCGGGCGTGTCATCCAAGGTTGGGACGAGGGTGTGGCGGGTATGCAGGAGGGCGGCGAGCGCACCTTGGTCATCCCGTCCGAGATGGGTTATGGCGCACGCGGTGCGGGCGGTGTGATCCCGCCGCACGCAAAATTGGTGTTCGACGTGAAGCTACTCAAGGTCATCAAGACCGACATGGTGGATACCAAGGTCGGCGATGGCGAAGAGGCGCACGAAGGCCAACACGTGACGGTGCATTACACCGGCTGGTTGTTCGACAAGAACGCCGCAGACAACAAGGGCACGAAGTTCGACAGCTCGCGCGACCGCGACGAGCCGTTCGACTTCCCACTCGGCATGGGCCAGGTCATCCAAGGTTGGGACATGGGCGTGCAAGGCATGAAGGTGGGCGGACAACGCACCTTGGTCATTCCACCAGAGATGGGTTATGGCCGTCGCGGTGCGGGCGGGGTCATTCCACCGAATGCGACCTTGGTGTTCGAGGTCGAGTTGTTGGCGGTGGAGTAAATTCAAATTTCAGTTAGGCCGTCATACCGGCGAAGGCCGGTATCCAGCAAAATAAAAACACCTTCGCAACGCGAAGGCAAAACCTAAAGCATTTTGAATAGAAACACTGGATTCCGGCCTTCGCCGGAATGACGGGGTCGTTTCTAATGGGAAATCTAAAATAAATGTCAGCAATGAATCTGATCTCCAAACTATCCCTTGCGCTGTTGTTGTCGGCAGCATGCATCACCACCGCCTGCTCACAGCAGGACCTCACCCCTATGGAGACAAGTAGCGTGACTGAACTCATCAAGAAGGACATGACCAAGGGCGAAGGTGCCGAGGCCAAAGCGGGTCAGCAGGTGACTGTGCACTACACCGGTTGGCTGTATGACGAGAAAGGTGCGGAGAATAAGGGCAAGAAGTTCGACAGCTCACGTGATCGCGGCATGCCGTTCGATTTCTCGCTCGGCGCAGGACAGGTCATCAAGGGGTGGGATGAGGGCGTGCAAGGCATGAAGGTGGGCGGTCATCGCACCCTCATTATTCCGCCTGCGATGGGCTACGGCAAACGCGGTGCGGGTGGTGTTATCCCGCCGAATGCGACGCTGGTGTTCGATGTCGAGTTGCTTGGTTTGAAGTGATTTGCCGTCATTCCCGCGCAGGCGGGAATCCAGTCAAAGCATTTTTGATATAGAGAAACTAGATTCCCGCCTACGCGGGAATGACAAAGCACTCAATTCAACGTCGGCTCTGCACCCTTAGGAAACAGTACCCACAAGCGGCCGCTCTGTCTCATGCGGCCCGCTTTGCTTCCGGCGATATCGCCGAATCCCCAGAAGAAATCTGCCCGCACAGCGCCCTTGATGGCGCCGCCCGTGTCTTGTGCGAACACCAGACGGTTGAGCGGCTCGCTGCTGTTCGGTTGCGTGGCCGCGAGGAATACGGGCATGCCGAGCGGGATGCTGCTGCGGTCAACGGCGATGCTGTATTCGTTGGTGAGTGGCACACCCAATGCGCCGAGCGGGCCGGACAGGTTGTCGGGTAGTTCGCGGAAGAACACGTAGCTGGGGTTGTGCCCGAGCAGGACAGGTAGGCGCTCTGGGTTCTGCTCTGCCCACTCCTTGATGCCTTGCATCGAGGCTTCTTCCGGTTTCAGTTCACCCATGTCGATGAGCTTGCGCCCGATGGAAGCGTAGGGGTGACCGTTCTGATCCGCATAACCGATCTTGGCGCGCGTGCCGTCTTCCAGTTCGATGCGCCCCGAGCCTTGTATCTGCAAGAAGAACAATTCCACCGCATTGCCCACATAGAACAATTCTTTGCCGCGCAGTGCAGTGGCGTTACCGGCATCCACTTCGGCGCGATTGAAATAAGGCACGACACGTTTTCCTTGCAGCCGCGCACGCACGATCTTGCCTCTGAACTGCGGGAACAACTCACTCATGTCCACTTCCAGCATGTCATCGGGTGGGGCG
>JBAYTV010000267.1:0-3262 GCA_041675405.1 Sideroxydans sp.
CCATCGTGTTTTCTGTACCACCTTTGTTGAGGCTATTCGGATATAAGCGCTAAAGAAACGCCTTTCTATGCCGTTAGAGATGTCGTAATAGTGAATGGAGGTTGTCACGATGTCGCAAAACGATTCGATCGAATTGAAACGCTGGGTGGCGAAGCTTACGTCCGCCGAATTGCCTGTGCTGAAACAGACCGCGCGTGACCTCGCCGCATTGCGCGAAGACGAGAATAAACTCAGTGCGCGCGGAGTGTCCGTCGCCATCGAAGCTGATCCCATGATGAACGTGAAGTTATTGCGTTATCTGCAACAACACAAACGTCGCAGCCAAACCAATGAAGTCATTGAGATTGAGCAAGCCCTCATCATGCTTGGCGTCGATACTTTCTATACAAAAGTCCCAGCCAGTCCCTTAGTGCAAGATGCTTTGACTGGACACACCGATGCGCTGATCCAATTACTCCATGTCATCCATCGCGGACATCGTGCTTCCAAATATGCGCGGGATTGGGCGATCCGCCTGAACAATATGCATTTCGAAGAGATTCGCATCGCGGCGCTGTTACACGACTTGGCTGAGGTGCTCATGTGGTGCTTTGCCCCGCAAGAGATGCTCAAGATACGGGCGATACAGCAGAAGGATAAGACCTTACGTAGTCGTGCAGTGCAAGAGCAAGTGTTGGGTTTTGCTTTGAGTGACCTGCAACAGGCGCTGATCAAAGAGTGGTCGTTGCCTCAGCTGCTCCTGACGCTGATGGACGATAGCAACGCCAGACAGATACAGGTGCGCAACGTCGTACTGGCGGTCAATCTGGCGCGTCATTCTGCCAATGGTTGGAACGATGCAGCCTTGCCTGATGACTACACGGAGCTAGGCGAGTTGCTACGTATCTCGCCAGCCGATGCGATGTTGTTAGTCGTGCCAGACGAGGGTGTGGCCTGCGACCTTACCAAGCCGCACTAAGCATCAAACGTTCTGTAGTGCCCGCTCGATCTTGGCGTCAGCTTCCGTAGCCAATGCCATCAACTTGGCATCCCCCAATACCTTCATCATTCCCGTAGGTTTGGCGAACTCGATGGATTGTTTGCCTGTAGACACCTCGCGAATAACCGCATTGCATGGCAATAGACTCGCTACATCGCTGTTTGCAGTGTATGCCTCGTAGGCCAGCATCGGGTTGCATGCACCAAGGATGACCGTTGGGATGATGTCCTTGCCTGTCTTATCCTTGATCTTGCTGTGCATGTCTATGCGGGTGAGGATACCGAAACCTTCTGCTGCCAAGGCCTTGGTGGCGCGGTCAATAGCGTTGTCAAAAGTGTCAGTGATCTCGCGTTTGAAGTTGATGCTCATGGTTTATGTCCCCGAAGAATATTAGAAAGCGCTAATTTACCTGTTTTCGATGAGGTGAGCAACCTGTCTTGTCAAATCGGGTGAAAGGCAATCAATCTCAATGCTATCTGGCATCGAACGTAACCAAGTGAGTTGGCGCTTGGCAAGTTGGCGCGTGGCAGCAATACCTTTTTCTGAGAACTCGGATGCCGATATCTCACCTTCCATGAACTCCCACGCTTGGCGGTAGCCCACGCATCGCATCGAAGTCATGTCGCGATGCAAGGCGTACTTGTCGCGCAGGCCCCGTAACTCATCCACCACCCCGTTCTTGATCATCTCCGCGAATCTATGCGCGATGCGTTGGTGCAACACCGCGCGGTCGGAAGGGATGAGGGCGATAGGGAGGATGCGGTAGGGGGGTTCTCCCTCACCCCAACCCCTCTCCCGGAGGGTGAGGGGCTTTTGTTCTTCGCCCCTTCTCCCCGCGGGAGAGGGGGGAGTTTTTTTGATGAGCACCGACATAGGTTTGCCCGACACGAGGAATATCTCCATCGCCCTCTGGATTCGTTGCGTATCGGTGGCATGCAAACGAGCCGCCGTTTCCGCATCCACCTTTGCAAGTTCGGCATGCAGATGTTCGATGCCGTGGTGTGCAATGAGAGCATCCAGCTTGGCGCGCACTTCCGGATCAGATTGCGGCAGATCGCTAAGCCCCTCACGCAGTGCTTTGAAGTACAACATCGTGCCACCGACCAGCAGCGGTATCTTGCCGCGCGCCGTGATGTCCGCCATCAAGCGCAAGGCATCGTGGCGAAACGCGGCGGCGGAATAAGCCTCAGTGGGTGGAATGATATCGATGAGGTGATGCGGTGCGCGGGCGAGCGTGGCGGCATCCGGCTTTGCCGTGCCGATGTCCATGTCGCGGAACACCAGCGCAGAATCCACGCTGATGAGTTCCACTGGCATGCGTTGCACCAGTTCCACGGCAACACCAGTTTTGCCGCTGGCGGTGGGGCCCATCAAAAAGATAGCGGGTGGTAATGACCTCATTTGCCACGCATGAACATCGCATCCAGCTCTTCAACTGTGATCAGGAACCAGGTCGGTCTGCCGTGGTTGCATTGGTCGGCGCGTTCGGTCTGTTCCATTTCGCGCAGGATGGCGTTCATCTCGGGGAGGCTCAGTTGCTGGTTGGCGCGCACAGCGGAATGGCAGGCGAGGGTGGCGAGCAGTTCGTTGCGGCGTTCGGTGAGGGCGCGCGATGCGCCGAAGTCGCGCAACTCGTGCAACACTTCTTTGGCGGCGGCTTCGGCTTTGGTTTGTTTCAACATGGCGGGCATAGAACGTACGGCCAAGGTGGTAGGCGAGAGCGGGGCGATGTCGAAGCCGAGCCTCAATAAAGCCTCCTGCTCGTCTTCTACGGTGGCGACATCCAAGGTGTCCGCCGCGAAGCTCACGGGGATGAGCAGTGGTTGCGTAGGCATCTGTTGTGCGTCGAACGCGGTCTTGAGTCGTTCATACACGATGCGTTCATGCGCGGCATGCATATCCACCACGATGAGACCTTGCCGGTTCTGCGCGAGGATGTAGATGCCGGAGAGCTGGCCGAGGGCGAAGCCTAGGGGTTGCTCTTGTGAGGATTTGGGATTGAGTATTGAGGATTGAGTAGGGTCGCGAGGTTCATGGTTGTTGCTTACTTGATCATCGATCCTCAATCCTGACGACTGGCTCTGTGATTCCCATACGCGATAGGTCGCTTGTTGTTCGGCGGCGCCGAAGCGGATGCGCTGTTGTTCGGCGAAATAGGGCGCGCGAGTTTCCTCTGCTTCTGTATGTGTTGGTTCGGCTGAGATCGGCGATTGTTTCATCGTCGCACCCAACACATCTTGTAGCGCATGGAACACGAACTGGTGGATGCCTTGGCTCTCGCGG
>JBAYTV010000268.1:0-3247 GCA_041675405.1 Sideroxydans sp.
ACCAACTTTGATTTCTTTTCGCCCTCAGCTTCTACAGCCGCAGCGGGTTCTTCAACTTTAACAACTGTCGCAGTCTTTGCCGATGCGGCAGGATATGAAGACGATATGCCAAATTTTGCAGCCCAATCGAACGTCAAAGGCTTGTGGATCGCTGCCAGTCTGCGTGCAAAATCTTCCAAGGTATCCTGCCCGATGATTCTCGCCGCATTCAATGGATTGCTATCAGCATCCCTGTCCCGCTCGATCCGGCTCTTGAGCTGATCGTTCTTGATGACACAATCGAGAGCATCAAGCTTCTCCTTGGGTCTCGAAATACGCGCCCCTTTGGACACAAGCACCAGCCCGAGAAGCGACGGCGTGATGTTGAAACCCAAGCGCTTCGGTGGTGCGACCAGCCCGGACTTGAATACAGACTCCAATACCAAAATGTGTCGCTTGTTTTGCTCAAGCGGTGATGGCACACCATATGGCTTGCTGCCATAGAACGCCGAAAACTCACCATGCTCGTTGATGGCCACGCCCTCTGAGAATCGTTTGCTCTCGCAAACGTATATCTCCATGAAGCGATTCAGAATTAGATGGTCGATTTGTGCGACACGCCCTTCGCACTCGATGCGCAGATCATGGATGAGCATCCAGTTCTTCGAAGCACCAAAATGAAACTCCATTTCATAGGCTGCTTCGGCTTCACCCTTCATGCCTGATTGCATGAAGCGAATCTCCTGCTCGATATTCTTGCGAACCTCGGCAGAAACATCCGGGCGAGCAGCAAGCCCCTTCAAGCAAGCAATGTCGTTGGTTTTATCGTCTGGCTGCTTTATGAGCATGGTTGATGGCGATTCAGTATATGGTTGAAATTCACATCAAGATAATTCGACACCGGCACCTTGGGCTTTTGATCTACTGCGCAATCAAATGGGGACAGACCACGTTTTATTCTTCCCGATCTCTTCATGCACCCACAGCGGATCAAGGTCTGCACCATTCGGCCATGTGAGCGCTCCAAGTTCGATACTGACTTGCTGAAATAATTGAGCGTCTTTGAGTGCTGCGAAGATTCCAGCATCCACACTATTCACTAGAGCAGACATATCCACGATGCCGCTCGTACCATCATTGCAGGTGATGGAAAGGCGATAGCCTGGCTGTACGTTGACCGCACGCACGCGCCAAGACGCGGCAGCAATCACTCCAGAGGGGCGATGTTCTTGAACGATTGGGGTCAGCATCGCAATCATTTCCCCACTTCCCAATCTTCCAATTTCAAACCCGCAATGCGCGAGAACTCACTCGTATTATGCGTTACCAATACGCAATCATTCGCCAATGCGATAGCCGCTATCTGCAAATCATAGGGGCCAATGGGGGTGCCTTGGCTCGCCAGCGTGGCACGGATTTCTCCGCACAGGCGAGTAGCATCACCGTAGAAAGATAGGCTAGGCAACCATTCCAACAAGCTCAAAAGGTGGCCGCGATTTTCTTCCACGCGACTGCTCTTACTTACGCCAAACCACAACTCAGCTTCAACGGATGAGCAGATGACGAGTTCAGAGCGCCCCACTTGGCGGATGCGCTCGACGACACGGGGATGGTTTTTCATCAAGGCGATGACCGCATTGGTATCGAGCAGATAAGTCATCAGCTCAACTCGGCTCTAGGGGCGTCTTTGCCTAAATCGTCATTGGTGATGTCGTTGGGAAAATCATCGCCCAAAGTACCTGCGACAGCGGCAAGGAAAGATTCGGTGTCTTTTGAACGAGAGGGTAATGTGGCTTTGTCTGCATATCGCTGTTCCAAAAACTGGATGAAGTCCAATGCCTCACGCGCTGCCTGATCTGGAAGATTGCGACTATGGTGATAAATATTTTCGGCTAATGACATGGTCAGTCTCCTTTTTCAATATGGGCATTCTAGCAAGCATGGCAGCGCAAACGTAACAACCATTTCATTCAAAAATCCCCCCACCCTAACCCTCCCCCTGAGGGAGAGGGGATAGATGCGGTTACCGACTAATCGGCTTATACCGAATCCGCTTCGGCTTCGCGCCCTCTGATGAAACTTCTAGCCATTCGACTAAGGCCGCCAAAAAACGGCGACCAAGTCGCTGGTTATTCCCCCAACCGTTCTTCTTGATTATCTATCGGCTGATTGGCTTGTAACGAATTCGTTTAGGTTTGGCTCCTTCCTCGCCTAACCGTTTACGTTTATCAGCCTCATATTCCTGATAGTTGCCATCAAAGAACGTCCACTTGGAATCACCTTCGCAGGCGAGGATGTGGGTGGCGATACGGTCTAGGAACCAGCGATCGTGGGAGATGACGGCGACGCAGCCGGCGAACTCCAACAACGCATCTTCGAGCGCGCGCAGGGTCTCCACATCGAGGTCGTTGGAGGGTTCGTCGAGCAGCAATACGTTGCCGCCGGAGATGAGTGTCTGCGCCAGATGTAGACGTCCGCGTTCACCACCGGAGAGTTGGCCGACGATCTTGCCTTGGTCACCACCTTTGAAGTTGAAGCGGCCGATGTAGGCACGCGCGGGTGTTTCGTATTTGCCCACGGTCAATATTTCGTTGCCGCCAGAGATGGCGTCGAACACGGTCTTGCCGTTGTCCAGTGAATCACGCGCTTGGTCCACGTGTGCGATCTTGACGGTCTGACCGATTTTCACGGTGCCGCTGTCGGGTTGTTCTTTGCCGGTGATCATGCGGAACAGAGTGGATTTACCTGCGCCGTTAGGACCGATGATGCCGACGATGGCGCCGGGTGGGATCTTGAAGCTGAGGTTGTCGATGAGCAGGCGGTCGCCATAGGCTTTGCTCACGCCGTCGAATTCGATGACTTCGTTACCCAGACGTTCGCCCACGGGGATGAAGATCTCCTGTGTCTCGTTACGTGCTTGGTGTTCTTGCGAGTTCAGTTCTTCGAAACGTGCGATACGCGCTTTGGATTTTGCCTGACGCGCTTTCGGGTTCTGGCGCACCCACTCCAACTCTTGCTTCATCGCTTTTGAATGCGCGTCGAGTTGCTTCTGCTCCTGTGCCAGTCGCTCGCCCTTTTGTTCCAGCCAGCTTGAGTAGTTGCCCTTCCACGGGATGCCGTGGCCGCGGTCGAGTTCCAAGATCCATTCGGCGGCGTTGTCGAGGAAGTATCGATCGTGGGTAACAGCGACCACGGTGCCGGGGAAGCGCACGAGGAATTGTTCCAGCCATTCCACCGATTCTGCATCGAGGTGGTTGGTGGGTTCGTC
>JBAYTV010000269.1:0-3211 GCA_041675405.1 Sideroxydans sp.
ATAAAAACGAGAGCCGAAGCTCTCGTTTTCTGTGTTGCGACACGCGGCAAATTACGCCTTGACTTTGCGTGCCGGCAATTTTTAGCTCCGACATCACGCCTGCTTGCGCAGGCATGAGTCTTCACTGAAAACTCAGCTCGCCTTGCGAGCAGGGAGTTTTTCTTTGATACGTGCCGACTTGCCGGAACGATCGCGCAGGTAGTACAGCTTGGCACGACGTACATCGCCGCGACGCTTTACTTCGATGCTGGCAACGCTCGGAGAGTAGGTTTGGAAAGTACGCTCGACGCCTTCGCCGGAGGATACTTTACGCACGATGAAGCTGGAGTTCAGCCCTTTGTTGCGCTTTGCGATGACTACGCCTTCGAAAGCCTGTGTACGTTTTTTGTCGCCTTCGACAACGTTCACATTGACGATGACTGTGTCGCCTGGGCCAAAGCCGGGGATGGTCTTATTCAGACGTGCGATTTCTTCTTTTTCAAGAATTCCGATCAGATTCATTTTGTTTCCTCTTCTTGTGCGGAAGCTTGTTCCTGCTGGTACTGAGCCAGTAGCCGAGCTTCCTGTTTAGTTAACTGGCGTGTTGCCAGCAATTCTGGACGACGTTCTGCGGTCCGACCTAATGACTGCTTCAATCGCCACTTCTCTATCTCGGCGTGGTGTCCAGACATCAATACCTCCGGGACAGCCTCACCGTTATAAATCTCCGGGCGCGTGTAGTGCGGACAATCCAGCAGACCTTGTACGAAAGAATCCTGCTGTGCCGATGCATCATCACCCAATACACCGGGTATCTGACGAATCAAAGCGTCCATCACCACCATCGCCGCCAACTCACCACCGGACAACACATAGTCTCCGATGGAAAGCTCTTCATCCACTTGTTGACGCAGGAGGCGTTCATCCACACCCTCGTAACGACTCGCCAACAAGATCAACCCTTCATCTCGCGCCAGCAACTCCATCACGATCTCGTGCGTGATTTGTCTGCCTTGCGGAGAGAGATGGATCACTCGACTCTTCTTCACTCCGCTTGCCGCCTGCGCTGCTTTCGCTGCGCTGATGGCCTTTTCCAACGGTTCTGCCAACATCACCATCCCAGGGCCACCGCCGTAAGGGCGATCATCGATGGTGCGGTAGTTGTCAGTCGTGAAGTCTCTTGGATTCCACGCCTGCAACTCGAACTTGCCTAACTCAACCGCCTTGCGCGTCACACCGAACTTGGTGATGGCGTCGAACATCTCGGGAAACAAGGTGATTACATCGAACCTCATTTAAGGTAGTCCGCCTGCCAATCCACCCGGATGGTCTTGTTGTTCAAATCGACTTGCTTAATCACGCTAGCGATGAACGGCATCAATGTCTCTCCGCCCTCCCCCTTGACCACCAGTACGTCGTTGGCGCCTGTCTCTAGCAACGAATCCACGATACCGAACGCATGACCTTCAAGGTTCAGCACCGACATACCGATCAAGTCTGACCAGTAGTACTCGCCTTCGACTTGTTCCGGCAGGCTGTCGCGCGAAACTGCGATCAACTGCCCCTTGTATCTTTCAGCGGCCGTACGGTCTGGGATGCCTTCCAGCTTCGCAACGACCAATTTGCCGTGGACATTGGATTCCAACACTTTGATCGGACGCCATGATTGTTCGTCACCGATATACCAAGTGTCGTAATCAAGCAGACTGTCTACATACTCGGTGAAGGGCAATACCTTCACCCAACCTTGGATACCTTGCGCTGCGACCACTTTCCCCATGACGACCATGGGGCTAGATTCGTTAGGCTTTTGCTGCTGCACCGGCTTTTTTAACCAAGCGGCCAACGGTCTCGCTCAATTGCGCGCCCTTGTCTTGCCAGTGAGTCACGCGATCCAAAGCGATACGCAGACCTTCTGCACCTTCAGATGCCAAAGGATTGTAGAAGCCAACGCGCTCGATGAAACGACCGTCGCGACGATTGCGAGAATCAGCAACGACTACGTTGTAATACGGGCGATTCTTTGAGCCGCCGCGAGAAAGACGAATGACTACCATAATGATTTCCCAATGAAAAATTTGTTTGGCCAACGCCAAAGGGCGCGAATTCTACGATAGACCGTTGAATTTTGGCAAGGATTGTTTGTTTGGGTGAAGACTGGTAGCGGCAGTGGGCCGTACCGATATCTCAGCGTTGCAAGAACACTTCCAGCACGAAACGGCTGCCGAGATAGGCCAGAACGAGGAAACCGAAGCCACTCAGGGTCCAGCGCACCGCAGTATGACCGCGCCAACCATAATAATGGTGGCCCAAGAGAAGAACGCCAAATACCACCCAAGAGATCAATCCAAACAAGGTCTTATGGTTGAACTGCCAAGCATGACCAAAGATATGGTCGGAGAACAGCATTCCCGACACGACGGTGATGGTCAGCAACACGAATCCCGCCCCGATGACACGAAACAGCAAGCTTTCCATAGTCAGCAAAGGCGGCAGATTCTGCAAAACCTTGGGAAGCTTTGCATGATGTAGTTGTTTTTCGACCAAAGACATCAGCCCTGCGTGCAAGGCCGCGATGGTAAACAAGCTGTAGGCCAGCATCGCCACCAACACGTGGGTGTCGAACAAAGCGGAGGCTGGTTGCGCAAGGATGTGCGCCTCAGGAAAGATCGCCGGCAGAACGGTACTTAAAGCTGCCAGCGGCAATACCAAAGTTTGCAAACTGCACAATGGATAGAAGTAACGCGCCAACCAGTACACCAACACAGTCAGCCACAGGATGAGCGAAAGGGCATAGACCAATCCCAGATTCAGTGCGCCCCATATGAAGAGTGTGTCGTACAGCAACCAGCCATGTAGCGCCAAGGGCACAGCTACAGCATGACCCAACACACCACGATTCTGCTGCTCGGCATTCCCGGCTGTTTGCGCACGCCAGAACAGAATAGCCAGAACGGTATAAAGGATAAAGGTCAGCAGATGTAAGGCTTGGTTCGACATGGAGAGTGCAGATGTTTTAGACTGTACGGATTCTACCTCAAGTCAAATAAGCACTATGCTGGATAATCTAACGCAACGTTTTAGTGGCATCGTCAAGAATCTGCGCGGCCAAGCGCGACTCTCCGAGAGCAACATCCAAGACGCTTTGCGCGAAGTGCGCCTCGCCCTGCTGGAAGCGGACGTCGCCTTGCCCGTCGTCAAAGAGCTCATCGCCAAAGTCAAAGAAGCCGCG
>JBAYTV010000270.1:0-3208 GCA_041675405.1 Sideroxydans sp.
CAAGGTGCGCTCACTGCCATGGTGATGGGCCTTGCCACTTGGATGCTGTGTGAGGTGTTCGAGCCGTCGGCGATATGGCCGCCGCAGCTGATCGGGTTGATGGTGAGCATGATGGGTATGGTCGTCGGGTCTTTGTTGCCAAACTGGATGGGGCAGCACGCAGAGCCGCATCGTCATCCGAACCACCATATCGTCGCTCAAGCGGAATCTTCCACTTAACCGTCATCTTACTGTCACAATTCTTTCATACCATCACTAAATTGATGTAGTCGGAAAGAGTGTTCCCCCGCCCCAACCCTCCCCCGATGGGAGAGGGGGCAACCGCCCGCTACACGGAGATATTTGATTCCTGATGGAGAAGACAATGACAACTGCGAACATCCTGCTGGTAGAAGATGAGCCTGCGATCCAGGAGCTACTGGCATTCAACGTGGCTCAGTGTGGCTACCGCGCCATACAGGCCTTTGATGTTCCTGCCGCACAGGCCGAGATCAATCGTGCGCTGCCCGACCTCATCCTGCTTGATTGGATGTTGCCAGGCACCTCGGGTGTCGAGTTCGCCCGGCGCTTGCGTGCCGACTCACGCACACGCGACATCCCCATCATCATGTTGACCGCGCGCACTGAAGAGCACGACAAAGTGCTGGGGTTGGAATCGGGCGCGGATGACTACATCACCAAACCCTTCTCGCCACGCGAGCTGATGGCACGTATCCGTGCCGTATTGCGTCGCCGTGCTCCCCAGATGACGGACGAGACGGTGCGCGCCGAAGGCATCGAGCTATCTCCCACCACGCATCGCGTGAATGCCAAGGGAGTGAACATCGATCTGGGGCCGACCGAGTTTCGCCTTCTCCATTTCTTCATGACACATACCGAGCGTGTCTATAGCCGCACCCAACTGCTCGATCAAGTGTGGGGTGATCATGTGTTCGTGGAAGAGCGCACCATCGATGTCCACATCCGCCGCCTGCGTCAGGCATTAGAGCCATCAGGTTTGGACAATCTTATTCAGACGGTGCGTGGAAGTGGCTATCGTTTTTCGAAGGAATAAGCCTCTGACTTGAGGTGTCCTTGAGTCTTGCATCACCCGTATAATGTAGCCAGTCCATCAATGAACGGTTCCCAACGTGAGTGATTTCTGGCAACGCGCTATAGTCTATCCATTCGTACTGATCGTGTTCTCCCTGATGCTATGGGCGATCGCAGGCGCACTACCTGCATCACTATTTTTTGGAGTTGGTGTGCTGTGGCGTTTGTTCTTCCATCTGCGTAATCTGGCCGACCTGCAGCGTTGGCTTGCCTCACCCGAAACACAAGACGTGCCAGACGGCTCCGGTCTTTGGGAGGATGCTTTCTCAAGACTCAACAAGATGATGCGCAACCTGCGCAAAGAGCGCGAGAAGCACGCGGCTGCTTTGTTGCAGATGGAGCAGGCAACCTCAGCTTTACCCGATGGTGTCGTTATCTTGGATGCGGCAG
Organism: Sideroxydans sp.; assembly: GCA_041675405.1. Lineage (GTDB taxonomy): Bacteria > Pseudomonadota > Gammaproteobacteria > Burkholderiales > Gallionellaceae > Sideroxyarcus. The sequence continues at coordinate 1,483 of JBAYTV010000270.1, forward strand.
ATCGTATCGAATGGTGCAACCTACTCGCAGTACAGCACTTTGGATTAGACCCGGATCGTGACATTGGCCAACAGATCACCTATCTGGCACGGCAACCTGAATTCGTGCAGTACCTTGCGATGCGCAATTTCAGTGAGCCGCTCATCCTGCGTGCAACGCGGCAAGATGGCATCGTGCTCTCCATCACACTCATCTCCTACGGCAAAGACAAGCGACTGCTCATTAGCAGTGACATCACGCAACTTGAACGTGTTGAGAACATGCGCCGTGACTTCGTGGCCAACGTGTCGCACGAGTTGCGTACTCCACTCACGGTGGTAAACGGCTTCGTCGAGACTATGCACGACATGCCGCACCTCGAGAACGACATGGCACGGCGTGCGCTGAACCTGATGGGTGATCAGACGGTGCGCATGGAAAGTCTGGTGGATGATCTGCTTACCTTGTCGCGCTTGGAGAACGACCAGAATCCTGTGCGCGAAGAGTCGGTGGATGTCGGTATTCTGCTGAATGAGATATTCAAAGAAGGGCAGCTGTTGAGCAACGGCAAGCATCAAATTCATCTTGAGGTCGAGAGTGACGCGAAGTTGTTAGGCAGTCGAGATGAGCTGCGCAGCGCCTTCACCAATCTGCTGACTAATGCCATTCGCTACACACCAGAAGCTGGCGAGATCACCTTGCTCTGGGCAGAGAAGGAAGGCTGTCTGGCCTATTGCGTGCGCGATAGCGGCATCGGTATCGCACCCCAACATATCCCGCGCCTGACCGAACGTTTCTATCGAGTGGATCGCAGTCGTTCACGCGAGACTGGCGGAACGGGATTGGGGCTGGCCATCGTCAAACACATTGCTATGCGTCATCAGGCAAAGCTGGAGGTGGTGAGTGAAGAAGGTAAGGGCAGTACTTTTGCACTAGTTTTCCCCGCGCGCCGCCGCCAGTGATGAGGTGAGTTGAGGGGGGTATATGAGCGCAGATGATTCCTACTCAGAGGATGTAGCTTTTAAGAAGCAGTCGCAGCAGGAATTGGTCACCCGTTTCCTTAGGGATGTGCTCTTGGTCATGGCGCTGATGGCCGCGATCTTGGGTACGTACCGCCTATTCGTCACACCCTTATGGGGGTGGGTCGATATGGCGATCACGTTCTGCAGTATCCTTCTTTACGCGATCCTCAATCGTCACCCCCAGCAAGCTTCTTTGATCGCAAATGTGTTGATGGGCATCGCATACGCGTCCGCGACGGGTGTCTATCTGATGCTCGTAGACAATTCGATGCGCATGGGACTGTACTTTCCATTGCTGATAGGCGCCTTCTATTTGAAAGGCTTCAAGGCGAGTGTCTATTGGCTGATCGCTATCCTCATCACGGTGCTGTTCGGCAAGTTCCAGCCTTGGTTCGATGTGGGGTACTCGAATTTCGAGATATTTGCGACGTGCATGTATCTGGCCGTCACCTTCGCCATTCTCTGGAACTTTGAGTTGCTTCGTCTCAGCAAAGAAGAGCAGGAGCGCGAAGTTGAATTACAGAGCCGACTCGATCAGCGCTGGCGACTGGCATTGGAGAGCGCAGGAGATGCCATCTGGGATTGGAATCTGCAGACGAATCGTTTCGTCATCTCAAAAAGTTACGCCGAGATGTTGGGGTATGAAGAAAGTGATTTTGGTGATACGCCCGATCATCTGGAAAAGATCTTGCACCCAGATGAGAAGCGACAGGCGATGGCGTATC
>JBAYTV010000271.1:0-3204 GCA_041675405.1 Sideroxydans sp.
TGAAGGGGAAGCGCGTCTTCAAGGCGGCGATGACGATACTGGCATCATCCATAGACAGCGTGGTCTGCGTCACATACGCGAGATTCTGCTCATCCCCAACTTGCAGTCTTTGCACATCAGCGGGCGATTCCACCAGATACATCCCGCTTTCACTCTGCCCCATCGTGCCTTCCACTTCGGGGTGACCTTTGTGCCCGATCATCACGATCTCTTGGCCCCGCTCACGCAGGCGCGAGACTTCGATGTGCACTTTTGTGACCAGTGGGCAGGTGGCATCGAACACTGTGAGGTTGCGCGACTCCGCCTCACGCCGCACCGATTGTGGTACGCCATGTGCGCTAAAGATGAGGATACTGCCGGAAGGGACGTCTTTCAGCTCTTCGATGAACACGGCCCCCTTAGCCTTCAATCCTTCCACCACGAATTTGTTATGCACCACTTCGTGGCGCACATAGATGGGTGCGCCATGCAGAGTCAAGGCACGCTCGACGATCTCAATGGCACGATCAACCCCAGCGCAGAACCCGCGCGGATTAGCTAGCAGCAGTTCCATTTTGTTTTCCTTTGAAGCTATCCAAGATCAACAGCATCGCACCACAGGTGATGGCTGAATCCGCCACATTGAATGCGGCGAAATGGTAAGCACCCCAGTAGAAATCGAGAAAGTCCACCACATAGCCGTAAGCGATGCGGTCGACAAGGTTGCCGATCGCTCCACCCAGAATGAATGCCAATGAGAAGCTGAACAACTTCTCGGCTTGGTGTTTGTGCAACAGCCACACGATCCACACCGAGGCAACGATAGCGATGCCCGTGAATAGCCAGCGCTGGATACCGCCCGCGTCACTTAAAAAACTGAACGCCGCGCCGGTGTTGTGTGCCAAGACGAGATTGAAGAATCCCGTGATGGGCATGCTCTCGCCATAGACGAAATGGTTGTTGATCGCCGCTTTGCTCAACTGGTCTAGGATAATGACGACAACCGCCACCAACAGCCAACGAGTCAAGCCCCTCTCCCCCTGGGAGAGGGGTTGGGGTGAGGGACGCTCTTCGATCAACGAGGGTTCCCTCACCCCCTGCCCCTCTCCCGGTGGGAGAGGGGTGTTTGATGGCTCACGCATACTTGCGCGCCTCGCCCGCACCGAACAAGTTACTCACGCAACGTCCGCACAAAGTGGGATGTTCCACGTTCGCCCCCACGTCGGCACGGTAGTGCCAGCAACGGTCGCACTTGGCATGAGCACTTGGAGTGACTTTGATCTCCAACTCGCCTTCGCGCAGATGCACATTGGCACGCGAGGTGATGAACACCAGACGCAAGTCATCGCCCAAACGCGATAGCAATTCAAAGGTGGCCTTGGAGGCGTACACATCCACTTCGGCTTGCAGCGCGGAACCGATGGCACCTGCACCACGTTGCTCTTCCAACTTCTTGTTCACTTGTTCGCGTACGGCACGGATATCGGCCCAGGCACTCACTGCATCCCCCTTCAATCCAGAGGCAGGCATCTCATACCATAGCTGTTCGAACACGCTCACGTCATCTTTGCCCGTCAATGTCGCCCACACTTCTTCGCCCGTGAAACTCAAGATCGGTGCGATCAAACGCGAGAGCGATTGGGTGATGTGATACAGCGCGTTCTGCGCGGAACGACGTGCTTTTGAATTCTCACCGGCGGTGTAGAGACGGTCTTTCAAAATATCCAGATAGAAACTTCCCAGATCTTCCGAGCAGAATGCCAACAATTTTTGTACGGCGAAATGAAACTCATAGCGTTCGTAATCAGCACACATCTCGTCTTGCAACTTCTGCGCAAGCGACAGTGCATAACGGTCGATCTCCAACCATTCCGCCACTGGCAACGCATCACGCTTGGCATCGAAGTCGGCGATGTTCGCCAACAGGAAGCGCAATGTGTTGCGGATACGGCGATAGCTTTCCACCACGCGCTTGAGGATCTCATCCGAGATAGTCAATTCTCCTGAGTAATCCGTCGATGCTGTCCACAGACGCAGGATGTCCGCGCCCATGGTGTCGAAGATCTTTTGCGGTGCGACCACATTGCCCTTGGATTTGGACATCTTGTGTCCGTGACCGTCCACCACGAAACCGTGCGTGAGCAAAGCGTCGTACGGCGCGCGATCATTGATGGCGCAGCCCGTCAGCAGGGATGATTGGAACCAGCCGCGATGTTGATCGGAACCTTCCAGATACAAGTCGGCCGGAGAACGCAGCCCTTCGCGTTTCGCCAGCACCGCATAGTGCGTCGCACCGGAATCGAACCACACATCCAGCGTGTCGGAGAGCTTGCGGTAATGTGCGGCATCCTCGCCCAACAGATCTACGCTGTTCAAACTGAACCATGCCTCGATGCCGGATCTCTCCACCAGCTTGGCGACCTGCTCCAACAACTCTGACGTGCGCGGATGCAACCGCATCGTCTCTTTGTGCACGAAGAAAGTCATCGGCACACCCCAGCTGCGTTGGCGTGACACACACCAGTCGGGACGGTTCTTGATCATCGCTTCCAGACGGGCGCGTCCCCACGATGGGAAGAATGCAGTCTCATCGACCGCCTTGTTCGCCATAGAACGCAGTGATTTTTTATCCCCCTGCTCCATGCCGATGAACCACTGCGGCGTGGAACGGAAGATGATTGGCGTCTTGTGACGCCAGCAATGCGGATAGCTGTGTTTGAGTTTTTCTTGGTGTAGCAGATGACCGCTGGCTTGCATCGCTTGCAGCACGATGTCGTTCGCCTTCCACACGAACACCCCTGCCAACGGCGTCTCGCCGACGGCAGGGGTCGTGGAGATGAACTTGCCGTCATCGCCCACAGGATTGTCATTCGGCAGACTGTATCGCTGACCGACCACATAGTCGTCCACACCGTGTGCAGGTGCGGTATGCACCAAGCCTGTGCCCGCTTCTAGCGTGACATGTTCGCCACAGATGATGGGAACGATGCGCTCTTGGAAAGGATGCTGCAAAGGCATGCGTTCCAACGCGCTGCCGTAGCAAGTGGCGGCGACACCATCGCCTCTATCGTTACTACCACCCAACTGATAACGTTTCAGACATGCCTCGACCAGATCAGCCGTCAGGATGAGGTAGCCCTTATCGGTACGCACCAGATCATATTGCAAAGCCGGGTGCACGCTCACCGCTTGGTTGGCAGGTAAGGTCCAAGGTGTGGTGGTCCA
>JBAYTV010000272.1:0-3185 GCA_041675405.1 Sideroxydans sp.
CTCGCGCCTTGTCTTGCTTATAACCAGCCACTTGCCAGCTTGCTGGCTTAGTGGATTGGCTAGTAGTTTCATCAGAACTTTGAATTATTAGAGGCTTCCTGAACTGTCTTATACGGTTGCCGACCATAACGGCGTACCACCCGCATCAAGATAAGTCAGATAGGCGCGCAGCTCGAATTCGAGCTGCGCGTATTCTGGTTCCATATGCCGACACAACTGATAGAAGGCTTTGTTGTGTTCGCGCTCCTTCAAGTGTGCCAGCTCGTGCGCCACGATCATGCGCAGGAAAGCTTCCGGTACCTCTTTGAAGAGAGATGCCACGCGGAGTTCGCGTTTAGACTTGAGTTTGCCTCCCTGCACACGCGAGATGGTGGTGTGCGTACCAAGCGCGTTCTTTGGGATGTGCAATTTGCTATCGAATTCGACGCGACTCAAAGGCTCAGTATTGCGCAGTCGCTGATTCTTGATGTCTGCAACGAAGTCGTATAACAACTTGTCGGTGCGCACCTCGTGAGCAAGCGGATATCTTGTTTTGAGAAGTGAGCAGAAAGTGCCTTGCTCAATGGCGTGCTGCACTTGAGTCGTCAGTGCGGGCGGATATCCTGCTAGGTAGTTAGGGCGAGACCGCTGCTGCAACTTTACGACAGCTTCAGCTGTGATTTGGATTTACGACCCGGTGCTGCAGGGGGGATGAAGCCAGCCAAGCGGCATTTGATGCCCTCGATCTTCTTGCCTTTGCTGTCGAACCGGGTGGAATGACAAGCCATGATCTCGCCTTTAGCCGCGAGTTCTGCCAGTTGCGTGCGTGCGCTAGCTAGGGAGATGCCCATTGCTTCAGCGATCTCAGAATCGAGTTTCTCGCCGTTCTTTTTCAAAAATTCCAGAATTTCTTTGCTCATTTTGTTTCTAGCCCAAGTCGCTTGAGTGCCTAACTGTACAGGTATGACCCCGTTTGGACAATCATTTAGCCATTTTTGTCTTGATGGACTGTTTTTTAGTCGGATTGGCGGCGATGAGGGGCGTCCTCTTTTTCGACTCTTCAGATAAGAACCGAGCGAACTCTTGAGCGGACACAGTCGCGCGCTTGTCCTTACGATGCACGATGTACCAATGGCGCACGATTGGAAAATGGTCGACATCAAGCACGACCAAGCGCTTGGTCTCTAACTCCAATTCGATACCGTGACTGGAGATGATGCCGATACCCATCCCTGCCTGTACAGACTGCTTGATGGCCTCGTTCGTATCCATCGACATGTGGGCGGGCAAGGGGAGCCGATGACTTGCAAAAAAACGCTCGACCACGCCGCGCGTTCCCGATCCATGTTCCCGTAACAGAAACGTCTCGTTCGCCAACTGACGAGGCTGGATATGGCTTGTCCGAGTGAGCGGATGAGTCGGGGCGGCGATCACCACTAGGGGATTCTCTAGGAATGGGTCAGCGACCATATCAGTGCCTTCGGGGGGTTGTCCCATGATGGCGAGGTCAGTCATATTCTCGGCAAGTTGCTTGAGTACAGCATCGCGGTTGGCGACCGACAGGCTGACCTTGATTTTCGGATGCGCTTGGATGAACTTGGCTAACAACTGCGGCATGAAATAGTTGGCAGTACTGACCACCGAGATGTTCAATTGGCCATGCTCCAACCCCTTCATCTCGTCAAACACGGATTCCATCTCTTGCATCAGCAACACTACCGAGCGAGCGTAGTGCAACATCTCGCGGCCTGCTTCGGTCAGAAAAAGCTTCTTTCCTACTTGCTCGAACAAGGGCATTCCGATAGTCTGTTCGGCCTGCTTGATCTGCATAGATACGGCAGGTTGTGACAGGAATAACTCAGCCGCAGCGCGCGAATGGTTCAAATGGCGCGCTACGCTTTCGAAGACCTGAAGTTGTCGCAAACTCAATGGCAGCATGATGGCAAGATTTTAAACCATAAGCCATGCTTATGGTTCCGATAAATATATTTGACTGTTATTTATAGTAGCAAGGCCTTAAAGTTCAACCCGTAGCAAGAATATTTCAACGACAAGAGGAGAACACAATGGATCAATCAAATCGTTATGCAGATCTGAGTTTGAAAGAAGAGAACCTGATCAAGGGTGGAAAGCACATTCTAGTTGCCTACACAATGACTCCAGCAGCCGGTTACGGCTACTTGGAAGTTGCAGCGCACATCGCCGCTGAATCTTCAACCGGTACTAACGTTGAAGTGAGCACCACCGATGATTTCACCAAGGGTGTTGACGCGCTGGTGTACTTCATCGACGAAGCCAAGGGCATCATGAAAGTGGCTTACCCGAACGAATTGTTCGACCGCAACGTGACCGACGGTCGCGCCATGATCGTTTCCTTCCTGACTTTGGCAATCGGTAACAACCAAGGCATGGGCGACGTAGAAAACTTGCAGATGCAAGACTTCTGGGTTCCACCACGCATGCTGCAACTGTTCGACGGTCCTTCCAAGGATATCTCCGACCTGTGGCGCATCCTGGGTCGTCCAGTCAAGGACGGCGGCTACATCTCCGGCACTATCATCAAGCCCAAGCTGGGTCTGCGTCCTGAGCCGTTCGCCAAAGCAGCTTACCAATTCTGGTTGGGCGGCGACTTCATCAAGAACGACGAGCCACAGGGCAACCAAACTTTCTGCCCGATCAAGAAAGTATTGCCATTGGTCTATGACTCCATGAAGCGCGCGCAAGACGAAACTGGCCAAGCGAAATTGTTCTCCATGAACATCACTGCTGACGACCACTACGAAATGTGTGCTCGTGCCGACTACGCGCTGGAAACATTCGGCCCGGACGCGGACAAGTTGGCATTCTTGGTTGACGGTTATGTCGGTGGTCCAGGTATGGTAACGACAGCACGTCGTCAATATGCTGAACAATACCTGCACTACCATCGTGCCGGTCACGGTGCGGTGACTTCACCTTCTTCCAAGCGCGTCTACACAGCATTCGTATTGGCTAAGATGTCCCGTCTGCAAGGTGCTTCCGGCATCCACGTAGGCACAATGGGCTTCGGCAAGATGGAAGGTGGTAAAGACGACCGTATCATCGCTTACATGATCGAGCGCGACAGCTGTATGGGTCCCTTCTTCCATCAAGAGTGGTACGGCATGAAGCCAACGACACCAATCATCTCAGGCGGTATGAACGCATTGCGTCTGCCAGGTTTCTTC
>JBAYTV010000273.1:0-3129 GCA_041675405.1 Sideroxydans sp.
GCGGCATCATGTCGGTGGCGACCCTGATCGGCTTCATCACCTTGTTCGGTATCGCCACACGCAACGGTGTGATGATGATCGCGCACATCCGCCATCTGCATGAGACAGAGACCCTGCTGAAACCAGTCGAATTGGTGGTGCGTGGCGCGACTGAACGGCTCGTTCCGATCCTGATGACTGCGCTGGCGGCGGGTCTCGCATTGGTTCCCTTGGCATTGGCGGCGGGTGAACCGGGTAGCGAGATCCAGTCACCTATGGCTATCGTCATCCTGTTTGGTCTTTTCACCTCGACCCTGCTCAATATGATTGTGGTTCCCGCGCTGTATTTGCGTTTCGGATCGATCAGTCAAAGTGATGAATCGCAAGAATTGGGAGTGATGGAGACGACATGAGTCTGTTGCGCCATCAAGGTGTTCTGGCAGCACTATTGGCCGCAGTGCTATTCGGAGCAGGAACGCCATTTGCAAAGGTACTTCTAGGTCAGACCAGTCCTTGGTTGCTGGCGAGTCTGTTGTATCTGGGCTCTGGTGTTGGGTTGTTTTGCTTACGCATCATGCGTCGTTCCTACAGAGTAAGGCTGTCTAAGGCAGAAGCAGGATGGTTGGCTGGGGCAATCGTTTTTGGCGGGATGATCGGGCCAGTGCTGCTGATGTGGGGACTCTCGCAAGTGCCCGCATCAGGCGCTTCGCTACTTCTTAACGCAGAAGGTGTGTTCACAGTTTTAATCGCATGGTTCGTGTTTCGAGAGAATTTCGACCGCCGTATCGCCCTGGGCATAGCGCTGATCGTGTTCGGTGTGCTGGTGCTGGCTTGGCCGGGTGAGATTCGTTTTGGTGAAGTGTTGCCGATGCTGTCCATTCTCGGTGCCTGCCTTGCATGGGCCATCGACAACAACATGACGCGCCAAGTTTCGCTGGCGGATGCAGACTTCATCGCGATGATGAAGGGGCTGGTGGCTGGTGCTACGAACCTTGTCCTTGCCCTGATGGTAGGAGCGACACTCCCTACGTTAAGTACGAGCGTGTTAGCCGGAATAATCGGATTCTTGAGCTATGGTCTGAGTCTGACCCTATTCGTAGTCGCACTCCGTCATCTCGGTACTGCTAGGACAGGAGCCTATTTCTCTATCGCTCCCTTCATCGGTGCAATAGTAGCGATACTTTTATTGGGGGAAGCAATCAGCTTCCAATTGATAATCGCAGGAGTTCTGATGGGATTGGGAGTTTGGCTTCACGCGAGCGAGAGACACGAGCACGAACATCTCCACTCATCCTTGGAGCATGAACACATGCATACCCACGATGAACACCACCAACATACGCATGAGGTGCCGGTTCCGCCGGGTACTCAACACAGTCATCCGCATCTCCACGAAGCAAACCAACATACCCATCACCATTTCCCCGATGTACATCATCGGCATGATCACTAAATCTCCGTGATTTATGAATCTGGTAGGCCAACGACTCGTGACGATTCCATAGCAGCCGTTGGTTTAGCTTGATGCCATCGGCTGCATTGGCCGACGAACAGACCATCAAGTTCATCACTCTGAGCGGCTGCTATTGGCCTGTAGTTCCAGCTCGACATTTTTTATATGTAGTGGCCACTGTGCATTCTATTACTGCCTTTTATTTCAGCGCCACGTAACCCCAAGGATTCATTGAGCACAGTTGCTTTAGTGACAAGGGTTGACTGAAAATCAGTTGCAAAAGTTTAGTCCATCAATTTCATTCCACAGTGCTTTACGGCATCACGATCAAATGTCGCCGTGTAATTACAACCAGCTTCTTGCGCTGAAATCGCAATTAAGCAGTCTGCAAAATCAGCTTTGCCTGCTTTAAATATGCGCACCGCTTTCCATACAATATCGGCATTCGCAACGACCAGCTCTTTGGTGCGTAACAGCGTTTCCAAGACTTCGCATATTTCCTCCTTGGTCAGTGCATAGCAGCCTGCCAACACCCAAACCAACTCAACGACCGAAACCAAGCTCACATAGCCGGGGGATTCAGAAGTCAGTGATTCGATCAGTCGAGTTGCTTTGGGGGATTGTTTCGCATCATCCTGCGCGACATAGCGAACGAGGACATTGGTGTCTAAGCCGATCATCTCGCTTTTGTGCCTTGTGTCGCAATAGTCTGATTCATTGCCTCGATGGTTACAGGTTTTGCGGGTTTCCGCACTAACCCCTTCAATGCTGTCACTGAATGTGTAGAGGCCACCAATTCAAAGCGTCCATTCTCAATCTGAACAAACTCAATCCTATCCCCAGACTCAACGCCAAGAGCGGCGCGTACAACGGCAGGAATGGTGACTTGCCCCTTGCTAGTCATTGTTGCCATAGACATGGTTGATTCTCCTTTTAAAACGCGCCTTACTTTATAGTAAGGCATCAAGAAAATCAATGGGGAGATTATTGAATGGCTGCTTACCGGGGGTGCAATCTCAACCTCCAATGACGGTTCATGGCCGGTAATACCGGTTCGGCATTTTTTATATGCAGCGGCCGCCGTACAACGCTATTGCTGCCTTTAGATAGCTTAGACCAAATGCACTTCTACGCGCTTGCCTAATGCCGCACGTGTGATCCATTTCATGGTGATTCCTCAAAGGGAGATGGCGTAAATAAGACCTATCACGGCACAAGCACCGATGACACGCATGACATCTTGTTTGTATTTCCACAAGGCGATGAAAGCTGCGATGGAAATAATGACGGGCAACCATTCAAAGTTTCCGCTGAAAGGGGCTGTCTCTGTCGCATGCGGCCAGAAGGTGTGCCAAGCGAAAAAGACTGCTAGGTTGATGATGACACCCACAACCGCAGCGGTAATGGCAGTGAGCGGTGCGGTGAATTTAAGTTCGCCGCGCGTGCTTTCAACCAAGGGGCCGCCCGCCAGAATGAACCAGAAGGAAGGCAGAAAGGTAAAGAGGGTGGCGACGGCCGCCCCTGCCATTCCCGCAGCAACGGGGTTTGTAAACACGTCTTTTGCCACACCACCCAAGTAACCCACCCAAGTGACGATCATGATGAGCGGGCCAGGCGTGGTTTCACCCAATGCCAAGCCATCCATCATTTGTGCGCCAGTGAGCCAGTGAAATTGTTCCACGCCTCCTTGATACACA
>JBAYTV010000274.1:0-3118 GCA_041675405.1 Sideroxydans sp.
CTTGGCTGGGTAACCCAGCAAGATGTCCAAGCTAACATCATTACCGCTGACCTTGATGTTCTTCACCGACTTGCCTGAGATGAAATCTTTTTTGGTGTTGGGGTCGATCAGGTTCTTTAGCGCATTCTGTACATCGACTTCATTCATACTCATTTTTATTCCTCTTTGATTGACCTACTGGTCGAGACTTACATCCCGGCTCGCTTGACGATTATCCACTTAACGTTTCGGTTCCCGGCTCTCACCCGCCGCCGCCATCTTTTCCAAATATGCATTCCAAATCTCACTTTGACGACTGCCTAATTCGTGAAGATAGTCCCACGAAAAGATGCCACTATCGTGTCCATCGTCAAACGTGATCTGCAGGGCATAGCTGCCTGAAGGCGCGACATCTTTGATACCTACATTCTTTTTACCCACTTGCAATGTCTCTTCGCCCGGAAAGTGCCCCTTCACTTCGGCCGAAGGCGAATGCACACGCAGATATTCATAAGGCAAACTAAATACTCCGTCATCGGCAAAGCTGATTTCGAGCAGGCGAGATTCCTGATGCAGGGTGATTCCGGTTGGTTGGTGTGCCATTGTTTCTGATTCCGAATGAATTCATCTTCTATATTGGTAATGTGCTTGCGCCGCCTGCACGACCTCTTGAAACGGCAGTTGTTCTAACGTCACAAACCTTTGCTCTACCGCATCAAGTAACCGCACTACATCAACCACCTCATCACTGCCATCCACCACAAATTGTAGCCCTTTCAAGCCACCGCATTGCAGACGCATCTCTTGCGCATGAGTCAGTTGCTCGTCGATATGAGCCACGCCCAAAGCAAAGGAGAAGTTGGAACGAAGCAGTTGGTATAGCGTGATACAACGCGCTCTGTGAGCGTCAACATTACACGCCACGATCTCACGTTCAGCCAAATTGTGTTTCTCGACCTGTGAACAATACACACATTTTGTGAGTATGGTTTTTTCAAATGGACAGATGCGTTCAGACCATAAGGAGCGTGTCTGTTTGTACGCAGATTCATCCATTACAAGGGGTCAGTCGTCCCCCAACTCCGGGGCGGGCTCACGCACTTGATTGAGCAGGTCTTCGGCATGCAGTTCGCTGTCGGCATGGATCATCTTGACGAGTGCCGCCGATCCCGTCGCCACCTCGGCCTCGCGCAATTGTTTGACGCGTTCGTATGCGGCGCGATATCCCTCGTGCTGTTCCAGCTTTTCCAGCAGTTTGATCGGTTGTGTTTTTATACGGTAGATGAAATACGCCATGATTTATGTTGTGCCGTTGTTTAACTGCGTTTTAGGAATGTGATGACGTTGGCGTTGGGTGCGTTCTTGCTGGCGCAACTACCCTCGCCCAAGCCGGCCAGTTGCTCTGCCTCGTGCAGCAGATTGACGACATCCACATAGTGCTTCTGCTTCACCATCATGAGCGCGGTGTAGCCGCCTTCGTTCTTGGCTAACACATCGGCCCCGGACTGGATCAGAAACTCAACGATAGCCGTTTCCCCATAACCTGCCGCCAACATCAACGGACGCACCCCGTAGGCGATCGTGGCTTCCATATTTGCTCCCGCTGCGATCAAGGTTTGCACCACATCGAGAAAGCCATGCTTTTGCTCATGGTTGTAGACTGCGCGCGCCAAAGGAGTCCAGCCCGCCTCATCACATGCATTCACATCTGCACCTGATGCAAGAAGCTGCTTTAATGCAGCCGCATCACCGACATTTACCGCTTCAAATAATGCTGTAGACATTTACGCTCCTTCCCGTTGCTTACTTCTGCACGGTTTTTTGTAATGCTTCACGCACCGCTTCCGGTGTCTTCATGATGTTCATGAAACTGTTCTTTCCCATCATGCTGAGATCGGGAAAGTCGATGGCGATACGGAAACGTGCGTACAGGGCATAGACCTTATTGCCCGAGACGAGCACTTCATAAGGCAGGTGTGCGGTAGATTTGAGATCACGAAAATCGATCTCAGACATGATGAAACGGTCATCCATATATTTTGTCTCGCCGCTTCCTTTCATCGCGACACCGAATACGCTCTCATCTTTTCCTGTCACATCGACACGATAGACCTTGCTTACGCCATTCTTGTTGTTTGCCAGTTTCTCATCCACCGCTTGTACGGCTTCTGCATAACTTGCGTACTCTGCAAGGATGCTGGGTTCATCGAAATACTCCATGCCGATGGTGTAGTGGTATTTGCGTATCTTCTTGGCCGGCAATCCTTGAGCGCCAAACTCTTCTACTCTGCCCAGCGCGCTACCCAATGCTGCGGACACTGCAGCCAGATCGCCCTTCATGCGGTACGCATTAGACATGTAGATCGGGTTGGTATAACTCACTTGCACTTCTTTTCCGGCCTCGGTGATCGCCACGCGTTGTATCGCACCGTAACCGCCGAACTCTGATGCGGCCGCATTGCTCTTGAGTTCATCGTTGGTAACGATGATGATCTGAGAGCCCGTATAGGGAGAGTATTCAGCGGCGATGGTGAACCCTGCGCCAATCAGTGCAGTTTTGACTTGGGCGGTCTTTTCAGCGATTGTCCCTGCGCTCTTAGAAGCAAGAACGAATGGCTTGAGTAAAGCGTCAGCCGCGAATGCCGCGGTAGTGACTGACAACAATAATGCAGACAGCAATAGATTCTTGATTCTCATCACGTTTCTCCTTGGTGGGTATTCAACTAACGACTTCAACAAAGACACGCGATTTGGGCATGCCTTGACCTATAAAGAATTTCTCTGCCACGACGATCGATGCTTCGGGTCCGGCCAGATAGACATCAGCCAGCGTCATTTCCGGATCCGCGCCGGCCATCTCTTGCAAATGGTGCAGTAACTGCGATTCGCGCTTTACGTTGGACACGCGCAGATCGAAACCCGTCATGTACTCCGAGTAATGGAAGTTATCCAAAGCATCCCCCCACGCGCGCCCCACATTGGGCAAATACAGCTGCGCCGGAGCAGAGGCGATCCAGTGCAGATGGATGTGCTCGACCTCCAGTGACATGGCGTGCTCGACTAGACTCTTGATCGGAGCGAATCCGCCATCGAAGGCAAAGAAATACAGGGGACGATCTGATTTCTCATGCAGGATGAA
>JBAYTV010000275.1:0-3075 GCA_041675405.1 Sideroxydans sp.
CCGATGGATTTCGCCAATGGTTTTACGATCTGGCGCGATTTGGGCATGACGGCCAACGGTGAATACTTACCTTTTGATGCACTCACAGCGATTCACTGGACACACCGCACGTTTGCCTTCATTGTTTTTGCAATCGTTAGCTGGGTTGCGACTGTCGCCATGCGCACTGCCAGTCTGCACAGAACAGCGCGTTGGCTACTGGTCTTGATGGGGTTGCAGTTGTTGGTGGGGATTTCCACCATCTTCCTGCAACTCCCCTTGTTGCTGGCTGTCATGCACAACGGCATCGCAGCGCTATTATTACTGCTACTGATTATTCTGAACCAGAAACTCAAGCATTAGTCACAACTACTTGCTGCCTCATCTTCGGCTTCAAATAGTGACGACGATGAACCGTGATTACTTTGCGGCTTTATTGGCAGCCGGTTTCAGCGAGGTTGCGTGCGTCAGTCTGACACTCAATGCACCACTCTTCTCTTCGACGTAATCACTGCCGTGATCGAAACGCCAAACCCATGCACTGGCACGGCGCGTCTTGAATGTTGTATCCGTCCAGTAGCTTCCTGCCTTGGACTCCGGAAAATAAGCTGACGCAAGTGTAGGGCCAGGAAAGGAGACGCTACTATCCACGATGGTATTCAATTCAAAACGGCTGGGCAAATACCAGTCGTTATAGCCGCAGAATTTCTTGCTATTGAACGCTTTGATATATGACTCGGTATCACACGCACTCCCGACACATACGCCTCCCTTAGGTGTACCTGCCCAACCACCGTTCGTGATCTGATCCGAGTCATACCAACTGTAGGTATTGTTTATGTTCTGCAAACCTGCTTCGGTTGTTTTGACTTCCCAAATCAAACCTGTTTGATTGTCCAGCACACAAGCCCAAGGTTTTTTGGTGGGGTCACTGCCATCATTCACGCTTCCATCCAGATTGATGCGCGTCATATCGAAAATAAACGGTTTGGGGCTCAAAGCCTCACCACAGCCGACCATGCCAAGCGAGCACAGCAATAGCAACGCCATGTTTTTGCAAGACTGGTCGAAAGCGGAATGTGTCCTGCTGTTCTTAATTGATTTTTTCATTTTATAAACCTAGATAGGACGACTGGTGGTACTCCAAAGAACACGGCTGATTATCATTGAACGGTTCACGATGTTCAAGCACAAAGAAACTTTTGATAAATTACTAGTTCTTACAATTGCATTCACTTCCCCATAATCTGTTCATTGATTTTCGGAGTGGAACGGGTAGCATGTTGACCGATTAGTGGTAGCAAATAACCGATGGAATCCAAGATCATGAAGATATTCGCCCTGTTGTATGTCACCTCGTTTTCGCTTTTGGTTGGGTGTGACGGCAATGATAGTAAAACGGTGTCATCCAACGCTATGCCCATAGATGCACATATCTCCCAAAATGCTTCTACTGTAGCGTCCTCCTCCTCAAAATCTGCCCCCTCAACGTCGTCTCTTGGCGAAAATGTGTATAAAAGCACTTGCAGTATTTGCCATCAATCCGGCCTAAGAGGCGCCCCAAAAATGGGCAGTGCACGTGACTGGGAGCCCCGCCTTGCTCAAGGCAAGGAGACCCTTTATAAACGCGCGCTAAATGGCTACCGAGGTGAGAAAGGCTCTATGCCGTCGCGTGGATCCAATGCAAAACTATCAGAAGACGAGGTCAAAGCCGCAGTGGATTACATGTATGAGCATGCAATACCCGCCTGGGAGATCGGGAAATAGTTCCGTAGCGCCAACCAACACAGAACTAACGTGCCTGCGGTAATGCTGACAGCGCCATTTGGAATATCTTTAACTCCTTCACCAACTGATCCAAGTCGGCGGAGGCAGCCCAATATTCCTTGATACGCACCCGCTCTACGCGGCTACGCAGACGAGGTTCTCTTACAGTCGCCAATCGCTCATCTGTCCATGCCACACCCAGTCGATGCAGACAGTCGCCATCCCTACACCCTGTGATAAATACACCATCGACACGGCCTTCACGCAGCGCATACTCGATAAATGAGGGGGGCAACATTGCGATACAAGGCAGACTGAAAACAGCGACACTTTGACTACGCAAAGCTTCGACGTTCGCTGCATTATCACATCCGACAACCAGGACGCGCACATCCCCTTCAAGCATGGCAATGCAATTCATCAGTGCGGTGCGCAAACCTGACATCTGCAACGAGGGCATCTCGATGCCGCTGATGTACTGCACCTCCCCTCTAAACGGACTGGAAGAGGGGCAAGCTCCCACACATATTCCACAACTCACACAGCGGTTAGGTATTACCACTGCCTCTTCAGCAAAATTCATACCGTCTGTGCGTTTCTGCATGACTACTGCCTCATAGGGACAGTCGGCAACACACAGCCTACACCCGCTGCAATCCTTCAGGCTCACTTCGGCCACAGGTATCTGCACCTGCTTACTGGGCAGCCACGGTAGGATACAAAGTAGCAGTGTGATTCCAAACACTAGTGCCCAAACCTGCCCCGCTGTCCACACACCTAGTAACGGATAAATCCACAAATAGAACCAGTCGATGTACAAATTGTTCGGCTCGATTGACACATCGGCCACACCCTGACTCTGTACCGGCACAATCAAGGCCAGCACAAGCATCATCAGCAGCATCCCTATCGCCAATCCTTTTCTTGGATTCACCACGGGATAGCTGATACGCATGATGTGTATCCAAAGCAAGAACAGGATCAGCAACGGAATGGTCACATGCGCGAAAGAAATCAGCGTGAAAAATCGATCATTTAGCGCTTCATAGGTGATGAAAGTGCGCGCCAACGGCTCGCTGAATATCGGAAGCCAGTCGAACCATTCAACCGTAGCTACCACGCTATATTGAGCCAGTTTGTCCCACACCATCCAATATCCATTGATACCGGCAGCGAATATCATCCACAAAAGAATCACACCGGTAACCCAAGCAAACCATCGGGCGCCTCGATAGCGCCCTAGGATGTACTCGCGTAGCAAGTGAAGCACCATCACCAACACCAGCGCATCTGAAGCGTATCGATGCAGACTGCGCATAATGCCGCCCA
>JBAYTV010000276.1:0-3070 GCA_041675405.1 Sideroxydans sp.
ACGAAGCCCGCGCAAGCGGGCTTTGAATTTGAAGTTTTATTACATCAACGCGCTTGCTTGCGTGCTGCCAATATCTTGCACAGATGCTCGTCGTTGGGAAATAGTGTGCAGTGTGCAACATCATCCAACAGATGTTGGATCTCTTCCAAAGTGAAATTCGCCATCAGCCGATTAGCGATGTCAGGTTCTATCGGCAACATGCGCGACTGCCCATCGGGCAGATTGAAGCGAAATCCGGCGAGACGATTCAGGCCGCCATCTTCTTTGCTCATCTCCTCCTGTTCCCGCTCTAGTGTTTCGTAGAACGCCTCGATTTCATCCGACAGCTCGTCGGGAATGTCTTCGGAAATCTCTACCACCATTCCCATCGAGTCGTCGGTGGCGGTGCAGGGTACGCCGCGTTGCTCGGTGTAGGCTACGAATCTATCGCGCAGCGTCGCGTCAAAGAAGATGTAGTCGATCATAGTGTTCAAAGAAGAAGAAAGTGCGGCATCCTGCCTTGCGACGCATTTGAAATCAATCACCCGAAAGGGGGTGATACGGGTGCAACTCGATTCGCAGTCTAGTGAATCAACTTTTGGCGCGAGTCAGATCGGGCAACTCTCCATCCCGCGCAACCACTCCAGATATTCGTCCACACGTTCGCGCAGCCTTTCCGGTTGGTTCACGATGTCGTGCGACAGCGTGAACAGAGGGTAAGCGCGCCAATCGAAAGACTGATACTTCTCCACCATGCGCAAGGTATGCACGCCCTCACCAGAGATGTCACGAAAATCGCCCCGCACCAGCTTGCAGCCGAGTTCGTGGTGATGCGAATCTGCGCTGGTCGCCGTCGTCATCAGGTCGCCCAATCCGGCATAGCTGTATGGCGTGTGCGCTTGTCCTCCGAACGATTGCACGATACCGCTCAACTCTGCCATGGCAGTCACCATCAGATGGCCGCGCATGTTGTCACCCAGCTTCAACTCGTCCGCCACACCAAACAAGATCGCATACACGTTCTTCAGAATCACCGACCAACTCCGGCCATGCATATCACTTGCCTGCTGACATACCAAGGTGCTGCCACGGAACAAGCTGTGTATCACCTCGAAATCCGCCGCATCGGACAGCACCGCATCGGAGAAGGCGTGGCGGCCTGCGCGTATCTCCTCCGAGATCATCGGCCCGTAGATCACACCGTAGTGGTGTTCCCCCAATACCCGCTCAAAGACTTGTGCGGCTGTGCGACCCGATTCATCCAATCCCTTCGCGATGGAAAGACACACGCTCTCTTTAGGAAGAAGTGGGGCGATGCGGCTGGTGATCTCAAAGTGTGGATTCACAGGTAGGCAGAACAGAACCACCTGCGCCTCCGCGACTTCCTCTTCCAATGTGGCATGGCTACCTTTCACTACCGTGCCGATATTCCAGATACGCACATCGTGCCGTGTCGCCAAGAGATACTCCATAGCGTGACCCATCTCGCCATAGCCTAGGATCAATACGCGCAGTTTCATCATGTATTCCTATCTCAGCACGTCTGCCAGGAACACCTGCAACTGCGCCCATGAATCCTTATCCGCTTCCGCGTTGTAGGCCAATGGTAGGCCGAACTTTCTCGCGTACTCATCCGCATCTGGATTGGTGAAGCTGTGCATCACGCCGGGATACACCACTGCCTTGTAGTTAACACCCGCTTTTTCCATCTCTTGTTTGAAATCTTCCACTTGAGCAGAGGGGATCATCTTGTCGTCCGCCCCCGTGAAGGAGCGCACCTGTGCCTTTACCTTGCCGGCTTGTGCGGGTGCATCCGTGGCAAGACCGCCGTGGAAGCTTGCCACGCCTTTCAGGCCCTCGCCTTCACGTGCCATGTTCAATACCACCGAGCCACCGAAGCAATAACCCACTGCGGCCAGCTTGTGACTATCCACATGCTTGTTCTTGCGCAACACCTTCATCGCCGCTTCGAAACGTGCCTTTGCCATCGGTTTGTTCTTGGATACCTCACCGGCGAACTTGCCCGCGTCATCCGGATGCAACGCCTGCTTGCCGTCGCCGTACATATCCACCGCCAGCGCGACATAGCCGAACTCCGCCAGCATATTGGCGCGTTTGCGTGCGTAGTCGTTGTGCCCCCACCATTCATGCACCACCAGCACCGCAGGGCGTTTGCCCTTCACCGCATCGTCATAGGCGATGTAGCCTTTCAGCGTCGTGCCGTTGGCGGAGTAAGCAACCTCTTTGCCTTGCACGGCAGCGAAGGCGGAAGCACTCAAGCAGAGCAGGGCGAGGGAGAGAAACAGGTTTTTCATGGGAACCTCCGTTAGTGTATGTGGTTTAGCGGACACATGTTAATCCGTGCGGGCGAATCCGGCGCGGCAGAATTGAGAAGCCCGCATGCGCGGGCTTCGTTTGATACCAGGACGATGACGCCTACGGATTCATCTGCATATTTTGCGGCAGGTCGACGTCACATCCCCACTCTCGAAGCGTTCGGATCGACCTTGCGTACGACCTGCAAGATCGCCATTCCCGCGATCTCATCTGGATCGTACTTCACCATGATCGAATGCGGGTGCGGCTTATGTTCGAACTCGGCACAATCCACACCGACACGCCCCATCAGTTTTCTTTCGAGATCGTTTCTCACCTGTGCATCCAATTCAGGACGTACATGAATCAACATGTCTGCGGTACTCATGATCATCTCCTTCACAAGAATGAAAGAACGGCAGAGCTGATTTCGCCCCATCCGTCGGAATCATCCTACGCTTCTGAAATGGCGATAAAAATGGGTACGAGCAACAGGGTTGTTCAGGGTGCGGAAAGCCTTGGAGTTGGTGCGTGAGCGATTGCGAAGCCGCTCCCTTGGGCTTTCGGGTTCAGCTACCGCTCACGCGAAACCAACCCGCGATGCTGCGGCGTGTGGCGTGGGATAGTAAGACCTCGTGCGGGAACGATTCGCTCAAGAAGATGATCATCGTGCCGAAGGTCGGATTGACCGTGGTGACGATGGACTTGCCGGTGGATTCGAACACCACCAACTCACCGCCATCGCGGGTATGCCAATCTTCATTCAGATACAGCA
>JBAYTV010000277.1:0-3052 GCA_041675405.1 Sideroxydans sp.
CCGCCTTCGTGACGCACGTTCACGGCACGGATTTGCGCGCCTTCGCTGAAGCCGTAGGTAGTGATAGGTTTGCTCAGACGCGGCAAGATGTCGCGCACGTTCTCGTCATCCACACACAACATGGCACGACCGTAGAACGGCAGGCGTTCGATGAAATCGACGAAGGCTTGTTTCAGTTTGTTGAAATCATGGCCGTAGGTCTCCATGTGGTCGGCATCGATGTTGGTGATGACGGCCAAGATGGGCGTGAGGTAGAGGAAGGACGCATCCGACTCGTCCGCTTCCGCCACGATGAATTCACCTGTACCCAAACGCGCATTCGCACCGCTGCTGTTAAGGCGACCGCCGATGACGAAGGTTGGGTCGTAACCGCCCTTGGTCAACACACTGGTGACCAGTGAAGTCGTGGTGGTCTTGCCGTGTGTACCAGCGATGGCGATGCCCTGACGCAAGCGCATCAACTCCGCCAACATCACCGCACGCGGCACGATGGGGATGCGACGCTCACGCGCCGCGACCACCTCGGGGTTATCTGCCTTCACCGCCGTCGAAGTGACCACCGCATCAGCATCTTGCAGGTTGTTGGTGTCGTGACCGTAATGGATGGTCGCTCCCAAGGTCTGCAAACGTTGGGTGACCCCGCTCTCAGCCAAGTCAGAACCGCTCACTTGGAAGCCCAAGTTGAGCAACACCTCGGCGATACCGTTCATACCGGAACCGCCGATACCAACGAAGTGGATGTGTTTGATTTTATGTTTCATGTTTGTTGCCTCATTTCTTTTTGCATGACATCCCGCAAGCGGGAACCCTGCTCACTGCTCATGCTGCTATCCCGCTAACGCAACGCAAACTTGCGCCACTTGCTGTGTCGCATCCGGTTTTGCCAAGTTGCGTGCGGCTTGCGCCATCGCCAGCAACTTCTCTCTTGTCATCTCTCGCAACAATTGCGCCAACTTCTCTGCATTCAATTCTGTTTGTGGCACCAACAGCGCCGCGCCCTGCTCGCTCAGGAAACGCGCGTTGTAGGTCTGGTGGTCGTCCACCGCATGTGGGAATGGCACGAGGACGCTCGCCACACCCGCCGCTGCCAACTCGGCGATGGTGAGCGCGCCCGCACGGCAGATCACCACATCGGCATTCGCGTACTGATTCGCCATGTCGTCAAGGAACGCACGGATGTCTGCTTGCACACCCGCTTGCTCGTACAACTTTTGTACAGTCTCGAAATGCTTCTTGCCGGTCTGGTGCAATACGTTGGGGCGCTCTGCTTCACTCATCAGCGCCAATGTTTTCGGCAATGCTTCGTTCAAAGCCTGCGCGCCCAAACTGCCTCCCACCACCAGCACGTTCAACTTGCCGTTACGATTTGCGAAACGCGCTTGCGGATCAGCCACGGCAGCGATGTCGGCACGCACGGGATTGCCGCACCATTGCGTGCCTTTCAATACATCAGGAAAGCCGCTCATCACTTTCGTCGCCAGTTTCGCCAGCACCTTGTTACTCATACCCGCGATAGAGTTCTGTTCATGGATGACCAGCGGGCGACGCAAGATGGCAGCCATCAACCCACCCGGCATGGTGATGTAACCGCCCATGCCCAACACGACATCGGGCCTATGACGAAAGATGGCATCCGCACTCTGACCTAAGGCGCGCAGCAAAGTGAACGGCAACGTGAGCAAGCGCATCACTCCTTTGCCGCGCACACCGGAGAAGTTCACCCATGCGACGGGGTAACCATGCTTGGGCACCAACTCGGCTTCCATGCTGTTGGGTGCGCCCAGCCAAACGACGTTCCAACCTTGCGCGCGCAACGCATCAGCCACTGCCAATCCTGGGTAGATGTGCCCACCGGTACCGCCGGCCATGATGAGGATGGTTCTATTCATGCTAAAAACCTTTTTGCCACAGAGATCACAGAGAGAGTGATGGTTTTCTCTGTGTACTCTGTGTTCTCTGTGGCTATTTTGTTTTTGAATTTCATATTGGCAGTCCTTTAGCGACTCGCCTGTTCTCGTAATCGATACGCAACAACACCGCGATCGCGATCAGATTCACCACTACCCCACTTCCGCCAAAACTCAAGAACGGCAACGTCAATCCTTTGGTCGGCAATACGCCCATGTTCACGCCGATGTTGATCATGGCTTGCACACCCAGCCACACGGCGATGCCTTGTGCCACCAAGGCAGGGAACAAACGCTCCGACATCGCAGCCTGCCGGCCGATGGCGAACGCGCGCACGATGAGCCATGCGAACAAGACCAGCACGGTAGCGATGCCCACCAGGCCCAACTCTTCTGCAGTGACCGCCAGTAAGAAGTCGGTGTGCGCCTCGGGCAGATAGAACAATTTCTCGACGCTGCCACCCAGACCGACACCGAACCATTCACCGCGACCGAAGGCGATGAGCGCGTGACTGAGTTGATAGCCTTTGCCGTATGGGTCGGCCCACGGGTCCATGAAGCCGATGACGCGCTGCATGCGATATTCGGAAGAGAAGATAAGCGCGGCGAAGGCCATTGGTAGCAACACCACCAGACCGCCGAAGATCTTGAGATTGAATCCACCCAGCCACAGCGTGCACATGGCGATGGAGAGGATGACCACGAACGCGCCCATGTCTGGCTCCAACAACAGCAATGCGCCCACCAAAGCGATCACCACGAACATCGGCAAGAAGGGTTTGAGCAGATGGTCTTTCACTGCACCTTTACGCACGGCGTAATCTGCGGCGTACAACACGGCGAACAACTTCATCAACTCGGACGGCTGCAGATTGATGACTACCAAGGACAACCAGCGACGGCTACCGTTGACGGATTTTCCGATGCCGGGGATCAACACTAAAAGAAGCAAGACGACACCGAACAGGAACAGGTAGGGTGCATATTTCTGCCATGTCTGGGTCGGCACTTGAAAGGCGATCACCGCTGCGACCAGACCAACCGTGATGAAAATACCGTGACGTACGAGGTAATACGTCGCCTGATGCCCCGTGTATTTGCCTGCCTCGGCAGTGGCGATGGACGCGGAGTAGACCATCACCAGG
>JBAYTV010000278.1:0-3040 GCA_041675405.1 Sideroxydans sp.
ACGCCGCTCGGTGGTCGCCCCAACCCGCTGTCAGTTGACACCATCCAAGACATCAAGAATTGTTTTGCCTTGATCTCGGAGCGTGAAAGAGAGTTGGCTGGCTTGCTCGACTTTGATCAAGCCAAACCTTACTACAAGGATGGCGCGCTCCCCGCCGCGCAAGTCCTCAGCTTCGTGAAGCCATCCAAAGAGAATTAACAGGCTCAGCATCGAAATACTTTGCACGAAAGCCCTGCCACGCCGGGCTTTCTCTTTGCCGTAGCCGGATAGTAGATCCAGGCTTGAGTTAAAATCCGCACCACTCCCTGTAATCTATTTCGAGTTCACTCCGATTCAAGCTTCCTCTCACCCGATGCGCATCCCCCACCTCCGCCAACGCTTGCAAGACCTCGGCGCCAAACCTTGCCACGAAGATCGTCTACTGCGCGGCTGGAGTCAGGTGCGCTCATACGACATCAAGGGAAGCCCTGCTGAGACTTTCTTTCCGGCAGCACTGCGCAAGGAGTTGCCCGCCATCGAGGCAGAGTTGAACAGATTAGCGCGACTCCATGGCGAGTACCCCGCCAAGAACGTACCGAGACAGACAGATTTGCTCCCTCTCCCCCCGGGAGAGGGGCAGGGTGAGGGAAGCAATTCAACGAGCGACTCCCTCACCCTAGCCCTCTCCCGGGGGGAGAGGGGACTGGATTGCCATTTCGTCGATGACGAGGTCGCACGATTGTTGGTGGAACTGCACGACGGCCAGATGGTGGAGAGTGTGTTGTTGCCGCGTGGTGGCTTGTGCGTCTCGACGCAAGTGGGATGTGCTGTGGGCTGCGTGTTCTGCATGAGCGGGCGCGATGGTTTGATTCGCCAACTAGGCAGCGCAGAGATCGTGGCGCAAGTGGTGTTGGCGCGCAAACGCCGCGCGGTGAGCAAAGTAGTGTTCATGGGCATGGGTGAGCCCGCGCACAATCTGGACAACGTGCTGGAAGCCATCGATGTGCTGGGCATGCAGGGCAATATCGGGCATAAGAATCTGGTGCTTTCTACGGTGGGGGATGTGCGGGTATTCGAGCGCTTGCCGCTGGAAAAAGTTAAGCCCGCCCTCGCCATTTCACTGCACAGCACCGACACAGAATTGCGCGCGAAGCTTTTACCGCATGCTCCGAACATTTCCGTGGAAGAGTTAGTGGAGCGCGCCGAGGTGTATGCGCGTGCCACCGGATACCCGACGCAGTATCAATGGACGTTGATCGAAGGTGTGAACGACAGTGATGCCGAGGTGGAGCGCATCGCGCAATTGCTCAAAGGCAAATACGCGCTGATGAATTTCATCCCCTTCAATGCGGTGGATGGTCTGCCCTATCGCCGCCCTTCTACCGAACGCACGGCAGAGATGATGCACGCACTCAATCGGCAAGGCATCTATTCCCGCGTGCGTGATTCGGCGGGGCAGGAAGTGGAAGGGGCTTGCGGGCAGTTGCGCGCACGCGCAACGAAGGCACCCAAGACGAGTTCGCTTCGGCGGATGGAGGAACGGGTACAGACCCCATCCAACACAGGTGATCAAGCATGACTGCGAAACACTCTACCCCCAGCAAAGAGGAGATGGCACTGATGCCCGCCTTCGTCGGCCTCACCTTGGAGCAAATCCACGTACCGACGACAAAAGAAGAATTCGCAGCTGCTACAGCGGCCATCAAGGCGGCGGGCATCGTGGGTTTTGATACGGAATCGAAACCGACGTTCGCCGTGGGCGAAGTGAGCAACGGGCCGCACGTGGTGCAGTTCGCCTTGCACGACAAGGCTTATCTGTTCCAAGTGCATCGCACAGAGGGACTACCGTTCCTGACCGAACTGCTACGCTCTGATGCGGTCATCAAAGTGGGTTTCGGTTTGAAATCGGACAGTGGCCATATCTTCAAGAAGTTCGGCATCCAGTTCAGCGCTGTGGTCGACCTGAATACGGTGTTCAGCATGCAGGGACACCAGAAAGAGATGGGCGTGCGCAATGCGGTGGCTTTCATGTTCAAACAACGCTTCGCCAAGTCACGCAAGGTGACCACCACCGATTGGTCGCAGCATGAACTCTCGCAACCGCAACAGCTCTACGCAGCGAACGATGCTTACGCGGCATTGAAAGTGTTCGAAGCACTCAAACTGCCGCGCAACCAATTACCGATCATGGGTGCGCATGAGCCAAAACAATCTGCGGACAAGGGCGAATTGTTGGAGTAGGATGAAATCGCGGTTCTTCCCTTAATCAACATAAGGAGTCAGATCATGCCGAAAACTCATAACACTCACAAAGACAGCAAGAAGAAACCGTTGATGACCGCGAAAGAGAAGCGGATGGCGAAACATGAGAAGAAGCATCATCACGATGTTCAACCGTTCATCACACCTTCTACCACACACTAAAGAAGTTCTGATTAACTCTGATTCGTCGTTCCCGCGAAGGCGGGAATCTAGTTAGCACAACAAACTGGATCCCCGCCTTCGCGGGGATGACGACCTAGCAAACACCTGATAACTTATTGTATGTGTGAATAAAAAGCTTGGCTTTTGCCGAGCTTTTTTTCGATTTTCCGTTCATCCCTTTTGTTAAAACCGACAAACGGACGTCCTTCCCTCTTGCTATCTCAAACGGCAGGAAGATAATGCCCGCAGCAGTAAACCAAGAGCAAACCTATTGAAAGGTAGGGACGCAAAGTTTCCGGTCTAAGGAGTGAAGCAGGCTCTACGACAGCGGGATTGCCGGTAGCCACTCATCCGTCGAGCGGTTCCCGTTAGTACCTTAGCTGCGTCCACCCGAAATCCGTGTCTCTCTCCGATAGCGTAAGCGGATATTTAGGAGGGATGTATGCAAGTCAATTTCAAGAGTCACGATATCTGGTTGCTCGTCATCGTTTCGCTGATGGCGTTCGGCGCCAATCTGACCTGCCCCCTGTAGCCCTACCACCGATCAGTAGCAAAGCCCTTGGGTTGCGAGCTTAAACTATTTCACTGCTCGATTGCGTTACTCCATCTTTGTTCTGCCGGTGCTGTGCAGCAAACT
>JBAYTV010000279.1:0-3038 GCA_041675405.1 Sideroxydans sp.
GATGAATTGCCAGATGCCGGAGGCGCTGGCTACTGAATTGGCACCGGGATTAAAGGCGCTCTCGATGACGGGAAGCAGCGCGATTTCGGTCGGGAGGCCACGGCGTTCCACTTCTTCCACGATGTAGTAGAGGTAACGTCGCGCACGCTCGCTCATGCGCAATACGTATTCGGGATGGCTTGCGTACCACTTCTCATGGCGCTTGATGAGCGGGTTGTTCAGCTCATTCATGGCAAAACCGCTGCGGATACGTTGCCACACGTCTTCGTCAGGCATGGCAGACATCACTGGGTAAGCTTCTTTGACACTAGTTACTTCGACGCCGTCATTGGATGTTTCTGCGGTTTTTCCTGGAGTGAAGAAGGTACGTTTGGCAGGGGTCTCTGCGACAGGTTCTGGGGCAACGATCATCGCCTCGCGGATCGGGGCAGGGGCTTGCGAGATGGATTGTTGTATTTGTTCAAGAGCGACAGTTGCGGTCGAAGCAATCGTTGTCGCAATAAACAAAGACAGCGCGGCTAAGCGCGCTGTCTTTTTGATACTGATGTAACTGATTGACTTTGCTATCAACGAATGGCCTCTTTAAATTTTCCGAGGATTTCTACGTGCCCACTAAAGCCCAGTATCACATCATTTGATGACTTCCTTCAATTGTTCAAGGATGCCTGGGTTTTCCAATGTGGAGACGTCTTGGGTGATCTCCTCACCCTTGGCGATAGCGCGCAAGAGGCGGCGCATTATCTTTCCAGAACGCGTCTTAGGCAAGTTCTCTCCGAAACGGATCTCGTCAGGCTTGGCGATCGGTCCGATCTCTTTGCCCACCCAGTTGCGCAATTCTTCAGCCAGTTTTTTGGCGGCTGCGGCATCGGCAGGGCGTGCGCCCTTCAGCACCACGAAGGCGACCACGGCTTCGCCCTTGATCTCGTGCGGTTTGCCGACGATAGCGGCTTCTGCAACCAGTGGGTTGGAGACCAGAGCGGATTCGATCTCCATGGTGCCGAGGCGGTGACCAGAGACGTTCAGCACGTCATCGATACGGCCCATGATCCAGAAGTAGCCATCATCATCGCGGTGAGAGGAGTCACCCGCGAGGTAGGCGCCCTTCATCTCTTCCGGGAAGTAGCCTTTCTTGTAACGCTCCGGGTCTCCCCAGATGGTGCGGATCTGTGAAGGGAAAGGCTTCTTGATGACGAGGAAGCCGCCGTGGGTGTCGTTCACTTCATCACCGGCTTCGTTGACGATGGTCGCCATGATGCCGGGTAGTGGCAAGGTGCAGGTGCCCGGTTTGATCGGCATCGCACCTGGCAATGGGGCGATCATGTGGCAACCCGTTTCTGTCTGCCACCAGGTATCGACGATCGGGCACTTCGCGTGACCGACGGTGTTGTAGTACCACATCCAAGCTTCTGGGTTGATCGGCTCACCCACGGTACCCAGCAGACGCAAGCTGGACAGGTCGTATTTGGTGGGCAGGTCGCCACCCAGTTTGATGAGAGAGCGTATCGCGGTCGGAGCGGTGTAGAAGGTGGTGACCTTGTGGTCTTGGATCATCTTCCAGAAACGACCGGCATCAGGGAAGGTTGGTACGCCTTCGAAGATGACTTCGGTCGCACCCATCGCCAAAGGGCCATAAGCCACATAGCTATGGCCGGTGATCCAGCCCACGTCAGCTGTACACCAGAAGATGTCCGAATCTTTGTAGTCGAACACCCATTTCATGGAGACCATCGCACCCAACAGGTAACCACCAGTCGAGTGTTGTACTCCCTTGGGTTTGCCGGTGGAGCCAGAGGTATAGAGGATGAACAGTGGGTGCTCTGCGCCGACCCATTCAGGTTCGCACACGGAGGATTGGCTGTTGAATAGGTCATGCCACCAGATCTCGCGGTCTTCATCCAATTCGATGTCCGCACCGATGCGTCGGTAGACGATGACCGTATGCACGGCTTCGCAACCGCCAAATGTCAGCGATTCATCCACAGCAGGTTTCAAAGGCATGGCTTTGCCGCCTCGATATTGTCCGTCAGCGGTGATCACGGCAACGGCTTGTGCGTCGGTGATGCGCTCGTGCAGGCTCTTGGAGGAGAAGCCACCGAACACGACGGAATGGATGGCGCCGATACGCGCGCAGGCTTGCATGGCGACTACGGCTTCGACGCTCATTGGCATGTAGATGATGACACGGTCGCCTCTTTTGATGCCACGTGACTTCAGGCCGTTAGCGAACTGGCA
This sequence comes from Sideroxydans sp., assembly GCA_041675405.1. GTDB lineage: Bacteria > Pseudomonadota > Gammaproteobacteria > Burkholderiales > Gallionellaceae > Sideroxyarcus. The sequence continues at coordinate 2,233 of JBAYTV010000279.1, forward strand.
GACGCGGCCGTGCAGTTCTTTGTAGCTGACCCTGGTGACTTTGCCGTCATCCGCTTCGAAGATGATGGCGGTCTTTTCAGGTTGGGTCGTGAGGTGGCGATCCAGGCAGTTGTAGGATACGTTCAATTCACCGTCTTCGAACCATTTGTAGAAGGGGGCGTTGCTCTCGTCCAATGTCTTGGTGAACGGTTTCTTCCACAGCAACGTCTCGCGTGCCAATTTCGCCCAATACCCCGCGTAGTCCTTTTCCGCTTCGGCACACATCGCTTTGTAGGCAGCCATGCCAGATACGTTGGCTTGCTTGACGAAGGCATCGGAAGGATTGAATACACGGTTCTCGTGCATGACGGACTGGATGTTGGACATGGCGGATTCCCCTAGTTTTGGTTGCTATTCAGATGCCAGCGATCTGCTTCAGATCAAAGCCCCATTTGATGGGGTCTTCGGCGCTGGCGATACTTTCCTGCGAACGGCTCAAGTCTATCATTTCCGGCAATATCGGCTCGTTAGACTTAGTCGAAAAAAATACTTTGACGATAGGCGTCAGTAGGCTTTTTTCGGTTTGCTCAAGGACTATAGCCAGCCTTCCTGACTTGAGCCTTACTAAGGTGCCAGAGGGGTAGATACCGATGGTTTTGACGAAGGCTTGAAACACCCGTTCATCGAAGTGTCCGTCTTTCCACTCCGCCATCTTGCGGATGGTGTCGGCGGGTTCCCAGCCATTCTTGTAGCAACGGTTTGAGGTCAGCGCGTCATAGACGTCGCACACCGCGCCCATACGAGCAAATAGTGTCAGTTTGTCGCCC
>JBAYTV010000280.1:0-3029 GCA_041675405.1 Sideroxydans sp.
ATGACAACCTTAGCCGCACCGTGGCGACCAATCACCGCATGATGCAAGGTACCGTCCTTCAGATTGACCTTGACCAGCTTGCGGCGGCATTCTTCCATCGATTTTTGTACGGCAACGGGCACTTCTTTAGACTTGCCCTTGCCCATACCGATACGGCCATCGCCATCACCTACAACGGTCAGAGCGGCGAAACCCATGATGCGTCCGCCTTTCACCACCTTGGTGACGCGGTTGACGTGGATCATCTTCTCGATGAGACCGTCGCCTTTGTCTTCTACTTGCTGATTCTTACCTTGTTTAGCTTGTGCCATGATTCACCCCAGATTAGAACTGCAAGCCATTTTCGCGCGCGGCATCAGCCAGCGCCTTGATGCGACCATGGTACTTGTGACCTGAACGGTCGAATGCCACTGCCGTCACGCCGGCGAGCTTTGCTTTTTCAGCGATACGCTTACCGACCGCTGCTGCTGCCGCCGCATTACCACCGTTACCGATGGTCTTGCGAACTTCAGCCTCAAGCGTGGAGGCGCTGGCCAAAATCTTGCCACCGTCAGCCGAGATCACCTGCGCATAGATATGCAGGTTGGTGCGATGTATCGCCAGACGAATCGCCTTTTGTTCAGCGATCCTTGCTCGGGTCTTACGTGATCTGCGCAGACGCGCTTCATTCTTATTCAACATATCAACCTCGATTATTTCTTCTTGGTTTCTTTGAGGATCACTACTTCGTCGGAATAACGCACACCCTTGCCTTTGTAAGGCTCTGGTTGACGATATGCACGAATCTCAGCAGCAACTTGACCGACCTGCTGCCTATCGGCACCCGTCAGTACGATTTCAGTCTGTGTCGGTGTAGCGACCTTCACACCCTTGGGCATCTTATGCACGACAGGATGCGAGTAACCCAGCGTCAGATTGACGGCATCACCGGCAGCAGCGGCACGATAACCCACACCAACCAAAGTGAGCTTGCGCTCGAAACCTTTGCTCACACCTGTGACCATATTGGCCACCAGCGCGCGGATGGTTCCGGATTGCGCATCAGCTTGAGCGGAGTCATCAGTGGCTTTGCACAACAGCTTATCGCCATCACGCTCGACTTTGACATCACCCTTCAACACTTGAGTCAAAGTACCCAACGGGCCTTTAACGGAGATCTTGTCAGCAGCGACCGTCACTTCGACACCGGACGGAACTACGATAGGATTTTTAGCGACTCTAGACATGTTTCCTCCTTAAGCGACGATGCAGAGGACTTCGCCGCCAATACCATTGGCGCGAGCACTGCGATCAGTCATCAGACCTTTGGAGGTGGAAACGATCGCGATACCCAGACCGTTCATCACACGTGGAATATCTTCGCTGCCCTTGTAGACACGCAGACCTGGACGGCTCACGCGCTGGATCTTTTCGATCACAGGACGATCAGCGTAGTACTTCAAGCCGATTTCCAATGTGGGCTTGCCATCATGGTCAATGACCTTGAAGCCGTCTACATAGCCTTCGTCTTGCAACACTTTAGCAATCGCCGTCTTGATCTTCGAAGATGGCATTGACACCGTTATTTTTTCCGCCATTTGCGCATTACGAATGCGCGTTAACATGTCGGAGATCGGATCACTCATACTCATAGATTCACCCTTACCAGCTGGCCTTAACTACACCGGGAATTTCGCCGCGCATCGCGTATTCACGCAACTTGGTGCGCCCCAAACCGAACTTGCTAAACACACCACGCGGACGTCCTGTCAGCGCGCAGCGATTACGCAGACGCACCGGGCTAGAATCGCGCGGCAACGCTTGCAGTTTTTGACGAGCAGCAAAACGCTCTTCATCGCTCAACGACATATTTGTCGCAATCGCATTCAACGCGGCACGCTTAGCAGCGAATTTCTTCACTATTTCACGGCGCTTCAGATCGCGGTTAGATACAGCTATCTTTGCCATTTTGCCCTCAGCCTTTCAATGGGAATTTGAATGCCAACAACAATGCCTTGGCTTCTTCATCGCTTTTCGCAGTCGTTGTGATGGTGATGTTCATACCGCGCAACGCATCGATCTTGTCGTACTCAATCTCTGGGAAAATGATCTGCTCTTTGATACCCATGTTGTAGTTGCCACGGCCATCAAAAGACTTACCGGAGATACCACGGAAGTCACGGATACGAGGAATCGCAACAGTCACCAAGCGATCCAAGAATTCGAACATACGATCACGGCGCAAAGTCACTTTACAGCCAACCGGATAGTTCTCGCGAATCTTGAAACCCGCGATGGATTTCTTGGATTTTGTCACGACCGGTTTTTGACCTGCGATCTTCTGCATATCGGAAACCGCGTGATCCATCACCTTCTTGTCAGCAACCGCTTCGCCCACACCCATGTTCAGAGTGATCTTGTCGATGCGCGGCACTTCCATCACAGACTTGTAGCCGAACTGTTTCATCAGTTGCGGCGCAACGGTCTTCGTGTAGTAGTCGTTTAAACGAGCCATTTATTACCCCTTACGCAATCACTTCGCCACTGGACTTGAACACGCGCACTTTGCGACCGTCCTCCAGTGACTTCACGCCAACACGATCCGCCTTCTTGGTGGACGCGTTATAGATGGCGATATTGGAAATATGAATTGGCTTCTCGATTTCCACGATTCCGCCAGTCGTACCCTTCACCGGATTCGGCTTCTGGTGTTTCTTGACTTTGTTGATGCCGCTCACCAGCACAAATTCATCCGCAACGCTCAACACGCTGCCACGATTACCTTTGTCTTTACCGGCCAAGACGATCACATCGTCATTTTTTTTGATCTTGCGCATGATTTATCCTCGACTATCGCTTACAGCACTTCCGGCGCCAGGGACACGATCTTCATGAAGCGCTCAGTGCGCAATTCACGAGTGACTGGTCCGAAAATACGCGTACCGATCGGCTCCAACTTGTTGTTCAGCAACACTGCCGCGTTGCCGTCGAACTTGATCAGAGAACCATCAGAGCGACGAACGCCCTTAGCGGTTCGCACCACAACAGCG
>JBAYTV010000281.1:0-3026 GCA_041675405.1 Sideroxydans sp.
AATATCAGATCGCTCCAGCGGTTCGCGTGTTGACCAAGGCAATCGGCAAAAAACTGGGCCCTGAGAAAGGCACTAGCGAGTATCTCTATGGTCTGTTCCCGTACGGTCCAGGCAAGCAAGCTTGCAAGATCGCCGGTCTGCCAAAGCCAACCGGCTGCGTTTGATCTAGCTTAAGGATAGGGCACATCCATGGCGAGCGTCGTTTTCGGAGTTGTGTTTTACCTCGCCACCCTCCTTTTTGTGGTGGGTGTGTTCTATCGAATCAATACCTACGCTAGAACACCGGCACCACTGAAGATACCCACCACGCCTGCGCCCATCACCAAGGGAGGCGTGGTATTGCGCATGACGCGCGAAGTGGTGTTCTTCGAAAGTCTGTTCAAGGCCAATCTATGGACTTGGGCTGCGGGCTGGTTGTTCCATGCGGGCTTGGCTTTAGTGACGTTGCGTCACTTGCGTTACTTTACCGACCCTGTGTGGGGCTGGATCGCGTTCATTCAACCATTCGGTATCTATGCAGGTATCGCGATGTTGTTGGGATTGTGTGGATTGTGGATGCGGCGTTTGTTTGTTGAGCGCATTCGTTACATCTCCACCCCATCCGATCATCTGATGTTGGTGTTGCTAATTGGCATTGCCGCTTCTGGCTTGTTGATGAAATTTGCCGCACACACGGATGTGGTCGCAGTAAAGAGTTTTTTCATCGGATTGATGCATCTGAACATCCTGACGCTTCCGGCTGATCTGTTGTTGATCGTGCATCTATCATTGGTTGTGACACTCCTAGTCGTGTTTCCCTTCAGCAAACTGCTGCACGCACCAGGGGTCTTTTTTTCGCCAACGCGGAATCAAACCGATAATCCGCGCGAAAAACGCCATCTGAGTGCTTGGGCTGCCAAGCTGGAATCGGAGAAATAGTATGGCTGATATCACAGCACCAGCCTATCGCATCATCCCTATCGTGCCGAAGTTGATTCCGGGGGCGATGGAAGGGAAGGGGCCATTCGTTGCCAGCGACAAGATCAATGAGGCCATCGGATTTCCCGGGCAGTTGGTTGAAGATTGGCACGACAAAGCAATCACCAAGATGGGCGATTTGCTGTCCAAATATCGCTCCTTAAAAGTCTATATGGATGCATGCGTGCACTGCGGCGCGTGTTCCGACAAATGCCATTATTTCATCGGCACGCAGGATCCGAAGAACATGCCGGTGGCGCGCCAGGATCTGATGCGTAGCGTGTATCGCCGCTACTTCACCTTGCCCGGCAAATTCTTTCCCAAGCTGGTCGGCGCACGCGATCTGACGCGCGAAGTGCTGGACGAGTGGTACAACTATTTCAACCAATGTTCCGAGTGCCGTCGTTGTTCGGTGTTCTGTCCTTACGGTATCGACACAGCCGAAGTCACCATGGCGGCGAGAGAGATACTCGATTCCGTCGGTTACGGCCAGAAATATTCCAATGAGATCATTGGCAAGGTACACAAGATTGGAAATAACCTGGGTCTGCCGGCCCCTGCATTGCTGGATACCTTGGCAGGATTGGAAGAAGACGTCAAAGAAGCGACTGGCATCGATGTGTTGTTCCCCATCGACGTGAAAGGTGCGGAAGTTTTGCTCATCACCCCCTCCGCCGATTTCTTTGCCGAACCGCATATTGATAGCTTGATCGGATATGCCAAAGTATTCCACGCGACCGGTACCAGCTGGACGTTGTCATCGATGTCCTCCGAGGCGGGGAATTTCGGTATGTTCATTGGCAACTACGATCAGTTGCGCGCCATCGCGATGCGTATTCGCCAGGCTGCGCTGGAGCTGGGCGTAAAACGCATCGTGATCGGCGAGTGCGGCCATGCATGGCGAGTCGCCTACAGCTTCTTGAATACGCTGACGGGTATCGGTGATGGCGCCGATGCGAACGACCGCTTTGCCCAGATGTTGCAGAAACAACTGGACCATCGTTACAAGCAGCCTTCGCACATCTGCGAATTCACTTGGGACATGATTCAAGATGAACGCTTGAGCTTCGACAAGTCGAAGAATGACAAACACATCATCACCTTCCACGATTCCTGCAACGTGGCGCGCGGTTCGCGCATGGGAGATTACGCGGGTGGGCAGTTCGAGATACCGCGCAACATCATCAAAGCGTGCGCCAACAATTTTGTGGAAATGGATCCGCATACCACGCGTGAGCAGACCTTTTGCTGCGGTGGCGGGGGTGGATTGCTGACGGATGACTTGCTCGATCTGCGTGTCAAAGGCGCACTGCCGCGCATGGAAGTGCTGCAACAGGTAAAGGATGAGCAGGGCGTGAATTTCATGGCGACGATCTGCGCGATCTGCAAGGCGCAGTTCACCAAAGTTTTACCCATATACGGATTTGATAGAAGAACGGTCGGCGGGGTACACCAGCTGGTCAGCAATGCAATCATTCTTGGCGAAGATAAATAATTCACTGGAGGCAACATGTCTGAAACAACAGCAACCCCACAAAACATCACGTTCCGCCGCTACAAAGATGGCGACAGCAAAGTCAAACGTTGGAACGAGCAGATCTTCCAGGCCAGCCACACGCATAAATGTCCGACCTATGTTCAGTCGACACCGCCATGCCAAGGCAGCTGCCCAGCGGGTGAAGACATTCGAGGCTATTTGTCCATCGTGCGCGGAACTGAAAAGCCACCCGTGGGGGCTGACGGAAAGCCGAGCATGCCTTGGCAAGAATATGCATGGCGTCGTTTGACCGAAGCGAATCCATTTCCTTCAGTGATGGGGCGAGTATGCCCGGCACCGTGTGAAACAGGATGTAACCGCAATGCGTTGGAAGACCATGTTGGCATCAACTCAGTCGAACATTTCCTTGGCGAATATGCGATCACGAACAAGTTAGGATTCAGTACCAAGGCGGCTCCTACAGGAAAAAAAGTGGCTGTCATCGGTGGTGGTCCAGCGAGCTTGTCTTGCGCTTACCAGCTCACGCTGAAAGGCCACGAAGTAACCGTGTTCGACGACCATGAACATCTGG
>JBAYTV010000282.1:0-3021 GCA_041675405.1 Sideroxydans sp.
AGATCGCCTTCGAGCGGAAAATAAGCGAGCAAGGTGTTGATGTCGGACAGGTCGAGTGCATTGGCACTCACCTCCCCCGAGGCGGAGCGGTACCCTTCTTTGGGAGAATATTGGATGGTAATGTCGGTGGGCTTGAGTACGAAACCATCGCGCAGTCGCAGTGCCAATCCTTTGGTCGAGACATCCAATCCTTCCCCGGCGTGTGCCCACGCCAGTCTGCCGCTGAGGCTGGGCATGTCAAGCCGCGGCAAAGCTTCCGCCAGTTTGACGTTAACATCATGCAGATCGACATCGATATCCATTCGATCTATCTCGCCGCGTGACAAACCCAGCCAGACCCTCGCTTTGCCGGCACCGCTCTTGACCGACTCCGGCAAGGCGAACCATTGCCCCCAATCCGTCACGTCGACACCGTCGAGTTGCGCGAAGAGTTCACCCTGCCACTCATTCAGGTTGGTGAGACTGTCCCCGTATAGATCGCCGCGCAGGTCGATACGTGATGGTTGCTTGGTAGCGATCAGCGTATGCAAAGCGAAGCGATGTCGTTCACCGCGATTGAAGATGCGCAATTCCACATCCCTGAATTCAAGCGGTGGTTTCGCTCGCATATCGTCTTGCCAAACGACATGTCCTCCCCGAACGATGATGTTGGAATGGCGCAACCACCATTCGGACGTGCTCGCATCCGAACTGACGCCGGCCTGCGCATCGGCAGTGATACCTGCGACGGATATTTTCCCCTGCGCATCTCGGCGCACCAACAGATCGGGACTCGCCAATTCCAGACTGTGGAATCGCAATTCGCCCGCGATGAGCGTGCTCCATGCCACCGTGTTGTGCAATCTGGGAAGCTCCACCGCAACTTGACCGCGCGCATCCAATACTTTCACATCCGACAACAACAGTTGTGGCCGCAGCCCGTTCCAATCCGCCTCGATGCGGCCGATCTCAACTGTACGCCCGAGCGCATGACTGGATGCCGCAACGATGTCAGCGTGATAACGCTCGATGTCCGGCAAGATGGCGTAACGCAATAGCAATAACACACTTGCGCCAGCCACTGCGATTAGCAGAAACACCCATCGTGTAAAGCGCCCGACATGCCTTGCGCCGCGTGCGGTATGACGAAGTACGGGCTTCAGCATCTCAGCGGCGACAAGCTGGGGTTCGGATGGAAAGACGAGCGGATGGGCATAGAAAAACTATAATGATAAGCGTTGACTGAACGCGCTCATTTTAACTGAAACACACGGCATATATGGCCCATCAAAAACCGATGTCAGACTTCAACCAACTGCTTGCACATGCTCGGGGATGCAGCCATTACTTGGCACGCCTGTTGGATGCCGAACCGGAGTTGCAGACATGGCTACAGGAACACTATCGGACACCGTGTGACGCCACTTTCATCCAGAACTGCTTGGATACATTTCCTGCAGAGACGGAAGATCAACTCTCGACTGCCGTGCGCAGTCTGCGCAAACGTGTGATGTTGCACCTCATCACGCGCGACTTGGGCGGCCTGTGCGACCTCTCGGAAGTGATGCGTGCCATGACGGCTCTGGCCGAATTGACAGTGCGCCGCGCCCACTCCTTCACCATGCGACACTTGGCTGCCCAATTCGGTCAGCCCGTAGGTGCGGACAGTGGTACGCCTCAGGAATTACTGATTATTGGTATGGGCAAATTGGGCGGCGGCGAACTGAATGTCTCATCCGATATCGACCTGATCTTCACCTACCCAGAAGACGGCGAGACCAATGGTGCGCGCACCTTGTCCAATCATGAATTCTTCAGCCGCTTGGGCCGCAAACTCATCGCGCTCATCAACGACCTTACCGCAGATGGCTTCGTGTTTCGCGTGGATATGCGCCTACGCCCCTATGGTGATAGCGGGCCACTGGCGATGAGCTTCGCCGCGTTGGAAGAGTATCTGGTCGAACAGGGGCGCGAATGGGAGCGCTATGCATGGATCAAGGCGCGCGTCATCTCACCGCCGGAAAGTCCGCGTATCACCGAGTTGGAGAAATTGGCCCAGCCTTTTGTGTTCCGCAAATATCTCGATTTCGGCGCCTTTGATTCCATGCGCAAACTGCACGCACAGATCCGCGCCGAGGTGGCACGCAAGGACAAGCACAACAACATCAAACTGGGCAGAGGCGGTATCCGCGAGATCGAATTCATCGCCCAAGTATTCCAGCTGATCCGGGGGGGGCGCGATGCAAAGCTGCGCATCCGCCCTACCCAACGAGTCCTGCATCAGATCGGACTGGATGGTGAGTTGGATGCCGAAGTGACTGCACAGCTCGACCAAAGCTACATCTATCTGCGCGACCTGGAACATCGTCTGCAATACCTGAATGACCAACAGACACAATCGCTTCCAGAAGACGATGTATCTCAAGCCATCATCGCCAACGCGATGAACTACAACAGCTACACAGAGCTTCTCGCCGAGCTCGAACCGATACGCGATTTCGTCAGCACCCAATTCGATGCTGTGTTCGGGGACAAACAAGAAAACAGTGAGACATATGGCTGGCACGAAGGTAGCGACCACGATGAACTTAACACGATGCTGCAAGGACTCGGCTACAGCGATACGCAGTCCCTATCCGATACCTTGCATCAATTCCGTAGCGGCAACCGCTATCGTCAACTACCCGACATAAGCCGCCAGCGTTTGGATGCGCTCATCCCCAGATTCTTGACGCTGTGCGCCACCGAAGAGAATCGAGACGACACCTTACGGCGCGCGCTCTCTCTACTCGAAGCCATCGCACGGCGCGCCTCCTACCTCGCTTTCCTTGCCGAATATCCCGAAGCCTTGCCCCGATTGGTGCGCATGCTGTCGGCCAGCGCATGGGCGGGAGACTATCTGACCCAGCATCCCATCTTGTTGGATGAGTTGCTCGATACACGCGAACTTTACGATGCGCCCAATTGGCCTGTGTTGGATGCACAGTTGACCTCATTGCTTGCAGAACATCAGGGGGATACCGAACGCGAGATGGATGTACT